>QZJM01000070.1 GCA_003605065.1 Dethiobacter sp.
AGGTAGGAGGATGGAGCCAGGATCGCCTTCAGCCGTTTGTTACTAGGGCGGTGGCGATCCTTTGCCTCCTCCACGAAATCTATTTTCAGATACGGGTTAGGGGAGGGTTACAGATTGGCTGCAAATGTTATTAACGGAGAACAGGTTGCCAGGGGAGTACGTGAAAAACTCAAAGCAGAAGTAGCTTCGTTGAAAAAAGAGAAAAAGAAACCCCCCGGCCTGGCCATTATTGTCGTAAAGAGCCCTTTTTCCCGGGTCCATGTGGCCCGCTTAAAGGAAAGAACCTGCCACCAGCTTGGTATAAATTGTAAAATATATTATCTTCCGGAAACTACAACTGATGAAGAAATTATTTTTCTCATTGAAAGATTGAATGCTTCCAGAGAAATACACGGTATTAATATACATCCTCTTACTCCGCATCTAAACCATACACTTGTTTCCCAGTTGGTTGATCCGCGTAAAGACGTAGAAGGTCTGCATTTTTTAAATATGGGAAATTTTTTGATGGGTGACTTTCACATGGTTCCCTTTGTGGCCAGAGGTATTATGAAAGTAATTGAATCAACTGGAGAAAGCCTGGAGGGTAAAAGAGCAGTAATCGTTGGCCGTAGCCAGTTGGTAGGGAAACCCATAGCCTTCCTGCTCTTACATCAAAATGCTACAGTCAGCATCTGCCATTCCCAAACACCCGATCTGGCTCTTTTTACAAAGAACGCAGACATTCTGGTCGTAGCTGCCGGGCACCCGCATACCATCAACAAAAATATGGTTAAAGAAGGCGCCATGGTTATAGATGTTGGTGTAAACCAGGTCGGCACCCACTTAATTGGTGATGTGGATTTTGAAGACGTAGAAAAAATAGCCGGCTGGATCACTCCTGTCCCCGGGGGTGTTGGTCCTGTTACCATAGCGATGCTGCTTGATAATTTAGTCAAGGCTGCCAGGACTTTATGAAAGAAATTAGTATTTATACCGTATCCCAGGCAAACCATTATTTAAAATATTTGCTGTTGAACGATCAGGTGCTCCAGAATATCCATATAATGGGGGAAATATCGAACTTTAAACATCACAAACCCTCCGGTCACATGTACTTTACCCTGAAGGACGACGGCAGTATCATACGTTGTGTTTTTTTTCTCAGCAGGAACAAGGAATTAAAATTTGTTCCTGCTGAAGGAATGAGCGTCGTGGCCAGGGGAAGCGTATCACTTTATGAGCGCAGCGGTTATTACCAGCTTTACGTGGAAGAAATAAGGCCGGAGGGCATAGGGAATCTTTACTTTGCTTTTGAACAATTAAAGGAAAAACTAAAAAGGCAAGGGCTTTTTGCTGCAGAACACAAAAAGCCCTTGCCTGGTATTCCCAGGTGTATCGGCCTGGTTACTTCTCCATCGGGAGCGGCCATAAGAGATTTTTTAACGACTTTAAAAAGAAGATTTCCCGGTGCCCGTGTGCTTCTTTACCCTGTGGCTGTACAGGGCAAAGAAGCACCCCCACAGATTATTGACGCTCTTAAAAAACTGGACAAACTTGGGTTCTTAGATGTGGTAGTGATTACCAGAGGAGGAGGCTCCCTGGAAGAATTATGGCCATTTAACGACGAGGGTGTGGCCAGGGTTATTTTTGAGATGAAAACTCCTGTAGTAAGCGCAGTGGGACACGAAACAGACTTTACCATTGCTGATTTTGTTGCGGACAAGAGGGCCTCCACCCCCACTGCCGCAGCAGAGATGATCGTTCCTGAAATGAAGGAGTTGCTGAGATACCTGGAAGTGCAGGAACATCGCTTAAAGAGCATCTTAAAAAGCCGGTTGAAGCAAAACAAGATTATTTTAGAAAATCTTTCACGTGCTGCTTTTATATACTACCCCCGGGAAAAAATAAGTCAGGGGTACCAGCAGACTGATGAGATATGGCAGCGCCTGGTCAGGAACCTTGTTTATAACCTGAAGCTGAAAAGCAGTGAACTGAATAATTATGAAGAAAAATTACAGGCGCTAAACCCTTTAAAGATTATGAGCCGGGGATATACTTTTGTCGTGGATAAAAACAACGAGATAATCAGCAGTATTGATTCTTTGAAGGAAGAACAGGAAATTAATGTTGTTTTTCATAATGGAGAGGCTGGTTGCCAGGTCAGGGAAATCAGAAAAAAAGTACTTGATGATAATTGAAAAGAGGGTTTCATGTGTCCAGGAAAGAAATTTCAAAAATGACTTTTGAAGAAGCTTTAAAGAAACTGGCAGCAATAATTGAAAAAATGGATAGGGAAGAACCTTCACTGGATGAATCCTTGCGTAACTTTGAGGAAGGAATGGAGCTTACACGCTACTGCCGCAAGCTTTTAACGGAGGCGGAATATAAAGTTGAAATGATTCTCCAGAACGGGGAGCTTGTCCATTTTAAAGAAGTAGAAGAGGCCTGACTTTTTAAAAGACAACGTAATCAAGGAGTTTTGTATGAACCTCGACAATTTATTGGAGGAAAGAAGAACGGTTATAGATAGTGCCCTGAATTATTATCTTCCCGGTGAAGAAGAATATCCCCGGAATATTCACCGGGCTATGCGTTATAGCGTTTTTGCCGGGGGGAAACGTATAAGGCCTCTTTTAACTTTATTAACAGCAGAGCTTTTTACTCCCGACTGGAAAAGGGCTCTGCCTGCTGCCTGTGCCCTGGAATTGATTCATACCTATTCTCTTATCCATGACGATTTGCCGGCTATGGACGACGATGATTACAGGAGAGGCCGCCTGACCTCTCATAAAGTGTTTGGCGAGGGAACAGCAATACTGGCCGGGGATGCACTTTTAACCCTGGCTTTTGAGCTTTTAACGGATAAGAATCATAAAAAAAGTGAGTTTGGCAGTTCGTACTGGCGGCATGTGGACTCCCAGGCCAAGCTTGATGTTATTTTTGAAATAGCCAGAGCTGCAGGTATAAAAGGTATGGTGGGCGGCCAGGCCGTTGATCTGGAATCTGAGGGTAAACGTATAGACGTGGAAACCCTGGAATACATAGATACCCATAAAACCGGAGCGCTGGTGCAGGCTTCGGTCCGTATCGGAGCCTTGCTTGCTGAAGCCGGCGCCAGGGATGTTCAAAAACTGGGCCTTTATGGACGTTTGCTGGGAAGAGCTTTTCAGATTGTAGACGATCTACTGGATGTGGAAGGCAATGAAGAGAAGATGGGAAAGGCCAGGGGAATGGATGTTAAAAAAGAGAAGGCCAATTATATTTCCCTTTGCGGCCTGGTCGAAGCAAAGGTCAGGAGGGATCAGCTTTACAGCCAGGCTTTAAAAGAGCTGGAACATTATGGTGAAAAAGCGGCTCCTTTACGGGAAAGTACACGCTTTATTTTATACAGGGACTTTTAATATTAATACCACATATTGGAAGGTTGACGTTGAACATATTGAGTTAACTCTAGTAATATGCTATAATTTAAAAACAGGACATAGGTGGTGCAGTATCCTAGTTGGCACAAGCGTTTTCGAAAACGGGGCTAAAAATCCGTTTAAGGGCATATCGATGAAGTTCCTGGTGCTGGCTGCCGACGCCCAGTTGGGGGTTGGTGCTGGGAGTTAAGAAGGATGGGGCGATCTACAAAGGCATGTGGGCGATGACCCTGCCTTCGCGGAGACCTAAGTTGGTGGCGCATTACCAGAAAGGTAAAAGGTTACGGCTTAGGCTAGAACCTGTGTGCGGCCAAAACTGTGCACAGTGTAGCCTGCCTTGAGTGGTTCTGGGGGAGAAAGGCTTTGACCTTAGGAAACCAGGACTGCAAAAGAGGATAGCAAACGAAATTGTGTCATAGAGGAAAACTCCTAGGCTGTTCCACCGGAGGGAGACTCTGTGGGGATTAAAGTGTGGTCTAAGTGGTAATTCAGCCCTGCTGGTGGCAACACGGCAGAAATGTTCTTAAAAGGAAACGGCCCGCCTGGTGACAGGCAGGTGAACATTTGGGAAATCCTGCTGGACCTTAAGCCGCAAAGTTTACCCATGGAGTTGCCACCTATGTCCTTTTGTTATGTAAGAGGTGTCAAAAAAATTTGAGGAACAAACGGTTAAAGAGAAAGAGAAAAGCGTCTTTATGGGTAATTATTGTTAGTCTCTGGACTTTTTTTTTAGCTATTACATTAACCTGGATAACACGTTCCCTGTTATTGAATTTGCGTTCCATCATTATCTCTTTTATTCTTTTAATATTTATAATATTTATTGGTATTTCTTTTGATATGATCGGGACAGCAGTAACAGCCGCAGACGAAAAACCCTTTCATGCCAAGGCTTCCAAAAAGATTTACGGGGCCAAAAAAGGAATATACCTGGTTCGTCATGCCGATCAGGTTGCAAATTTTTGCAATGATGTCATCGGCGATATTAGCGGTATCGTCAGCGGGATAATTGGGGCAGTGATTATAATTAACCTGGCCCTCGGGAATCCTGAAGTAAATGAAATCTATTTGAGTATTTTAATGGCAGGAATTGTTTCAGCTCTAACAGTGGGCGGCAAAGCCATGGGGAAATTCCTGGCCATAAATAAGCCTACGGATATTGTCTTTTTTGTGGCCCGCTTCTTAACAACATTTGATAGAATTTATTTTTGGAGAAAAAATAAACGCTAGTATAAAATAATGGCCGGAACAAGTGGAGAGTGATGTTTTTTGGGAAATATTTTGAAGTTGATTAAAAGTCCGGCTGATCTAAAACAGTTGAAATTAAAAGAACTGGAACTGCTCGCTGCTGAAATAAGGGATTTGATGATCGGGATAATTTCTAAAAGGGGGGGGCATCTTGCTTCCAGTTTGGGTGTAGTGGAGCTTACCATAGCCCTTCACTTTGTTTTCAACGCTCCACTGGACAGGATAATATGGGATGTCGGCCACCAGTGTTATGCCCATAAAATTCTGACTGGACGCAAGGAACAATTTGAGGATATTCGCTGCTACAAAGGAATCAGCGGTTTCCCCAAAAGGGGGGAGAGCGCCTATGATACTTTCAGCGTGGGGCACAGCAGCACGTCCCTTTCGGCTGCTCTGGGCATTGCCCTGGCCAGGGATTTGCGCGGCGAAAAGTTTTCTGTGATCGATGTTATCGGAGATGGTGCCTTAACGGGGGGTATGGCCCTTGAGGCTCTTAATTATGCCGGGGAAATTAATACGGATCTAATCGTCGTTTTAAATGACAACGAAATGTCCATTGATCAGAATGTGGGAGGGCTTAATTCTTACCTGGCCAAGTTGCGGACCGATCCAAAATATTTTCGTTTAAAAGAGGATCTGGAGCAGGTGCTGGAGCGGATACCTGCTATCGGCCGGACCGTACTGCGTTCTGCTGAGCGCTTAAAGGATAGTGTAAAATACCTGCTGGTTCCCGGTATGCTTTTTGAGGAGTTGGGTTTTACATACCTGGGGCCTATTGACGGTCACTCTATTCCCAAAATGTTGGAGTTGTTTCGTGAAGCCAGGGGCGTTAAAGGTCCTGTTTTAATTCATATCATTACCAAAAAAGGCAAGGGCTATAGCTATGCAGAAAATGAACCTCATCGCTTTCATGGTATAGGGCCTTTTGACAGGGATACAGGTAAGCAGCTTTGCCAGAATAATGAGAATCCAACCTACAGCGAAGTTTTTGGAACTACAATTCACAAGCTGGCTATGGAGGATGACTCTATTGTTGCTATTACAGCAGCAATGGCGGCAGGCACTGGACTGGAGAGCTTTGCCGGAAAATGGCCGGAACGTTGCTTTGATGTGGGAATTGCCGAACAGCATGCCGTAACTATGGCTGCCGGTCTGGCCGTGGAAGGATTTAAGCCTGTTGTAGCTATTTACAGCACTTTTTTACAGAGGGCTTATGATCAGATCCTGCATGATGTCTGCCTGCAGAACCTTCCTGTGGTGTTTTCTATTGATAGGGCCGGTGTAGTAGGAGAAGACGGGGAGACACATAACGGTTTGTTTGATTTTGCCTACCTGCGTCATTTGCCGGGAATGGTCCTGATGGCTCCATGCAGTGGACAGGAGCTTGCTTCCGCGTTAAAAACGGCCTTTTCTTTACGGTGCCCGGTAGCTATCAGGTATCCCCGGGGAAGGACGGAAGATACTTTTCCCGGAGAATTTTATGAATTGGCTTTAGGTAAAGGGGAGCTTTTAAGGGAAGGGGACGATGTTTTAATCCTGGCGGCAGGCTCCATGGTTTTACCGGCCCTCCAGGCAGATGAATTACTGTTGAGCAGTGGTATTAAAAGCTGTATCGTTAATCCTCGCTTTATTAAACCGCTGGACAGGGAATTGATATGTAACCGGGTTAAAAAATGCCGTAGAGTTTTAACGGTGGAAGACCACGTGTTAAGCGGGGGATTTGGCAGCGCCGTTCTGGAAATGCTTGAAGAAGAAGGAATTAAAAATGTAAGTATCAAGCGCCTGGGATTTCCGGATCCTTTTACAGGACAGGGAAGCAGGGCTCATCTATTGAACCTTCACGGCCTTTCCGGTGAGGGGATCGCTCGTGAGGCTCTAAAAATCTGCCAGGTGAGGGAAAAGGTGCGGTAAGAAATGGCCGGTGGAAAAGAAAAAAAGCGTCTTGACGTGCTGCTTATCGAAAATAAGCTCGTTGTCACGCGAAGCAGGGCCAGGGCTGAAATTATGGCCGGAAATGTTTTTGTTGACGGGAAAAAAAAGGATAAGCCCGGCGATGTTGTTTCCTCCGGGGCTACAATTGAACTTCGTGGCAATAAAAACCCCTATGTCAGCAGGGGGGGGCTAAAACTCAAGAAAGCCCTCGAGGAATTTGCTGTTAACCTGGCAGGGAAAATTGTTCTTGATATCGGCGCCTCCACGGGAGGTTTTACTCATTGTTCCCTGGAGCATGGCGCCGGAAAGGTCTATGCCCTGGATGTGGGTTATGGGCAGTTGGCGTGGGAACTGCGTAACGATCCCCGGGTGATAAGTATGGAACGAATTAACGTGCGTAATTTAAAAAAGGAAGATCTTTCTGAACGCCCTGATTTAGCCACTATAGATGTTTCCTTTATTTCTTTGCGGAAGGTTTTTCCCGTTGTTGCCTCGTTATCTATCAAAGAAGTTATTTGCCTGGTTAAACCCCAGTTTGAAGCTGCTCCTGGTCAGGTTGGCAAAAAGGGTGTGATAAGAGACATTGCTGTGCACCAAGAGGTGTTAAGGGGCGTTGTGAAGGCTGCCCAGGACCTGTCATATACAGTAAAAGGGCTTACTTATTCACCTGTCAAAGGGCCACAGGGCAACATAGAATTTTTTTTATACCTTGTTAAAAACGGTGAGGAAAAACAAGCAGAACAAGAAAAGGAAAAAGACTGCAGGGTTTTAATAAATGATGTGGTTTTCCAGGCCCACTCATTTTTGTGATTTGCCGGTAAAAATATTTAAAGAAAAAAGTGAAGGAGGAGCGAGATTCTTGTTTAAAGGGATTGGGGTAGTTCCCAACTGGCAAAAAGAGCATATACATGATGTTATTGAGAAAATAAAGGGATTTTTCAGTACATACAACGTGCCCCTAGATATTGTCCCTGAAAAAGATCCGCTTTTGCACCTTTCTTCACCGGTACAGGAGATTCAGGAATGGCCTCAGAAGGTAGATCTGGTAATCGTCCTGGGCGGCGACGGAACTTTTTTACGGGCGGCGCGGGAACTTGCTTATACAGGTCTTCCCATTCTGGGAATAAACCTGGGACATAAGGGATTTTTGGCCGAAATAGAAGTTGACAAACTGACTGTTTCTCTGGAAAAACTTGTTAACAACAATTATTACCTGGGTGAACGCATGATGCTGCAAACCGAGGTCCTGAGAGAGGGTAAGCATTTTGCCTCTTCTATCTCTTTAAATGACGTAATTATTTCCAGGGGACCTTTTTCCAGGATTATCAAACTGGATACCTATATTAACGATCATTTTATGGAAAGTTATCCCGGAGATGGCATTATTATCGCCAGTCCCACCGGTTCTACGGGCTATTCACTGTCAGCCGGGGGTCCGGTTGTTAATCCGGCTTTGAACATTCTGCTGATAACGCCTATTTGCCCCCATCTTCTTTACCAGCGTTCCGTTGTTGTTAATAAAGATGACGTGGTAACAGTGGTTGTGGCCACAAAAAATGCCGATATATTTTTAACCCTGGACGGGCAGGAAGGTTTTGCCTTAAATCATAAAGACTGTATCAAGGTGAAAAGGGCTGAATGTGTTACCAAGGTAATAATTTTCCCGGAAAGTAATTTTTATAAACTTTTGCATGATAAATTAATGTAGAAATGTTTCCCGGGGGTGTTTTGATGCTCTCCTATCTGCATATGCAAAATTTTGCCCTTATCGATGGTCTGTCCCTGGAGTTTTTTCCGGGAATGAACGTGTTAACGGGGGAAACAGGTGCGGGAAAATCTATTCTTATTGGAGCTATTAGCCTCATCTTAGGTGAGAGGGCTTCCAGTGAGCAGGTGAGAACAGGAACCGGACAGGCACTTATTGAAGCAGTATTTTCTGTCTCACAATGTTCCGGGCAGCTGCAAACAATCTTGGAAACAAACGGCCTGACATTAGCAGACGAATTAATAATTTCCAGGGAAATATCCCGCAGCGGCCGAAACACCTGCCGTGTAAACGGGAGATTGGTTCCCCTGGGGACGTTAAAAGAGATAGGAAGTGTCCTTGTTGATCTTCACGGGCAGCACAGCCACCAGTCCCTTTTAAAACCGGAGCAGCATATCTTCCTGTTGGATGAATTCGGCGATGAAGAACTGCGTAAAGAAAAACAGAGCCTGGAGTCTTTATTCGAACTCTGGCAAAAGGTAAGGCAAAAGCTAAAGTCCCGGGGAATATCCCCCGAGGAAAGAACCGGCCAATTGGAATTGCTTCGTTTTCAAAGGGATGAAATTTTAAAAGCGGCCATAAGCCCGGGTGAAGAGGAGAGTTTAAGCCAGAGGCTGCTGCTGCTTAACAACTTGGAAAGGCTCCTTTCTATGGCTAACAGGGCTTATTCCGAAATATACGGCGGTGAAGAGGCAAATGCAAATCCTGTTTTGGATAGAATAAATAGTATCAAGGAAGAAATGTCCTCATTGCTTAAAATTGACAGCAGCCTTTCTTCTTTTATCAGTACCCTGGAAGAGATCAGCTCAAATCTGGCAGAACTGGGCCACGAGCTTTTCAATTACCTGGACAAGCTTGCTTATTTCCCTGAAGAGATAAAGGAAATAGAAAGCCGTCTGGAGCTTTACCGACGCCTGAAGAAAAAGTACGGGACAACGGTAGAGGAAATCCTTTGCTTTGCTGAAAAGTGCCAGGAAGAAATAACCGTCCTGGAAAACAGCGAAGAAGAAGCCCTGCGGTTAGAGAAGGAATCAAAGGCACTCTGGCAGGATATTGAACAGTGTGCCCTGTTTTTAACAAAAAAAAGAAAACAAACGGCTCAAAAACTGGAGCTGCTGGCCAAAGAAGTTTTGGGGGAGCTTGGTATGGAAAACGCCCAATTTAGTGTTAACTTTATGGAAAGGGAAACCCCGGTGCGCCAGGGAAAAGAAGAAATCGAATTTTTATTTTCAGCTAATCCGGGGGAGCCGCCGAAACCACTGGCACGCATTATCTCTGCTGGAGAAATGGCCAGGGTGATGCTGGCTTTAAAAAGTATTTTAGCCGAGCAGGACCATGTCCCCACTTTAATATTTGATGAAATTGACAGCGGAATCGGGGGCAAAATAATACAAAAAGTTGCGGAAAAAATGGCCAGATTAAGCAGGAAACACCAAATTATTTGCGTTACCCACAGTCCGCAAATTGCCAGCGCCGCAAATCACCAGTATTATATTTTTAAAGAAATTGCCGAAGGTCGAACTATTACCTGCGTTAATTACCTGGAAGAGGAAAAAAGGGTACTGGAAATTGCCAGGCTGTTAGATGGTGGAAGAGTTAGCGAAATTACAAGGAAACATGCCGAGGAACTTTTAAATAAAGCACGTGATTTATAGATTAAGACGGGAAGAATCCCGTCTTTTTTTAATTGTTATTTATGCCAAATAAAACATGTAGATTATGTAAACAAAAAAGGCATAAAAAAAATCTCCCGGAGGCAATTTAAAGTTGCTCTTTAAAACTTTGTATTACTTCGGGAGGTTAGGCAATTATGTGCAACTACAGAAAAAGAAACATACTTTACATCATAGCAGTTTTTTTAGTATTATTTGCTCTATTACTGCCTCTGGAAATAAATATTAAAAACCTGGACAAAAATCTTCGACTTTTCGAAGGGCAGGAACAAAATTTTCAGATTAAGTTTCCCCTTGATCTCTATATCAGGGCGGATAAAGACGGTATACTGGATATCAACGGAAACCCGATAAATAACAATGATTATAATCGACTGGCTTTTCATAATGATATTTCTTTGCGGGGTTTGAGCAGAGGAAGTGTAAACCTGGAGTTAAGTCTTTTCAAGGGGCTCATTCCCATTAGACAGCTTACAGTAAATGTGTTGCCGGAAATGAGGCTGGTTCCAGGCGGCCATTCTATTGGCATAAAACTTTGCGATGAAGGTGTCATTGTAGTGGGATATTTTCACCTGGAAAAAGGAAACAGTTTTTTTTCTCCTGCTGAAGAGAGCGGTGTATTAATAGGAGATGTTATTGTTGCCGTTAATGAGATCAGCATTAAAGATATCGACATGGCTGCGGAAATCATTAAAACAGAGTCCGAAAAAGGGACTTTAAATTTTACTTTAAAAAGACGTGGCCAGGAACTGAAAATAAATGTAACTCCCTATTTATGTCCCAACAGTCGGGAGCGCCGTATCGGGCTTTATATAAGAGATACGGCCGCAGGGGTGGGAACATTATCCTTTTATGATAAGGAGAATGAATGCTATGGTGCACTGGGTCATATTATAACAGATCTAGATACAAATGCTGCACTGGAAATCAGTGATGGTTTAATTGTCAGAGCGGATGTTGTTAATATAAAAATGGCTCAGCGCGGCCAGCCCGGGGAAAAAGCGGGGATTTTCCGGGAAGGAAAGGATATCCTGGGAACAATTAATAAAAATACAATTTTTGGTATATATGGTAAATTAAAAAATATCGAAGACTGTATAACGCCTTACCCTGATGCCATTCCTCTGGGTCTTGCCTCTCAGGTTG
This sequence comes from Dethiobacter sp., assembly GCA_003605065.1. Taxonomy (GTDB): domain Bacteria; phylum Bacillota; class Dethiobacteria; order DTU022; family UBA8154; genus UBA9862. Next base: position 11,169 of record QZJM01000070.1, read on the forward strand.
AACCAGGACCTGCGGAAATGCTTACTGTTATTGAAGGAAACAAAATACAAAGTTTTAAAATAGAAATCGAAAAAGTTAGTAATCAGAATAAACCTGTTGATAAAGGAATAATTTTAAGGATTGTCGATGAAAATTTATTAGGTATTACTGGCGGTATTGTACAGGGTATGAGCGGAAGCCCCATTATTCAAGACGGGCGACTCGTAGGGGTGGTAACCCACGTATTTGTCAATGATCCCAGTAGAGGGTATGGTATTTTTGCTGAATGGATGGTAAAAGAAATGGAATTTTTACCGGTCTCTTAAAAAGCTGAAATGAATATTGTTGTTTCCTTAGGATGATTCTCGTATTATTTTTTAAAAAAAATCAATAATCCAAAATATTATTTTGTAGAAAAGAAGGAACTCCTTTCCAATTGTCGAATAATATTATAGCTATCAATTAAATAAAGGGGGTTTCATTAATGCTCAAAATTTTAATAGCCGATGACAATCGGGAATTTAATGAACTTTTAACGGAATATTTCCATAAAGAAGAGGATCTGGATGTGATCGGCAATGCCTATAATGGTAAGGAGGCCTTGGAATTAGTAAGGGAAATAAAACCCGATATTATTCTGTTAGACATTATTATGCCTCACCTTGACGGAATCGGGGTATTAGAAGAACTTAATAAAATGGATTTATTCCCGAAGCCGAAAGTAATTATGCTGACAGCTTTTGGTCATGAAAATGTTACACAAAAAGCAGTGGAACTGGGAGCCGCATATTACATATTAAAACCCTTTAACCTGGAGATTCTTGTGGAAAGAATCCGTCAGCTTGGCAAAGTGCAGGCATCCAGCCAGAGAAGCACATCGCCGGTTGTTAAAAATATTCCTGCCAAAAAAGATGATTTTATCGAAGAGATAACCCAGATAATCCATGAAATCGGTATACCTGCTCATATTAAAGGTTATCTTTATCTTCGTGATGCTATTGCTATGGTGGCAGAAGAGATCGAATTACTTGGTTCGGTTACCAAGATCCTCTATCCCCGTATTGCCCAAAAATTTGAAACTACCCCCAGCCGGGTGGAACGGGCTATCCGTCATGCCATTGAAGTGGCCTGGGCCAGGAACAACATTGAAACCATCAAGAAATTTTTTGGTTATACCATTAATACGGAAAAAGGAAAACCCACAAATTCTGAGTTCATTGCCCTCGTGGCCGATCGAATTCGTTTGAAAAACAAGAAATATGAATATAAAGCACTCTAGGCAATTTTGAGCGGAAAGTTGCCATTGCTTTAAACAAGTATTAACTCATACATATATAATTATTTTTTAAAAAGGCGTTTTACGCCTTTTTTATTTACCTTTTTATTATAAAGTACTTATTTTTAAACATACTAACAAAAGAAGCTGAGCTGAACCTGGACTACGCTACTACAAACTTGTGCTATTTTCATACCAAAGGGTGTTTAAATGAACAGGACTTTAACCGGCACAATCAGAATGGACCGCAAGACAAAAATGCTTTGTAAAAGACTAAGGCCCGGAGATATTGCCCTTATTGCCCACAGGAACCTTGATGAACTGGCGGCACAGGACCTTGTGGAAAAAGGCGTTAAAGCCGTAATTAATGCCTACAATACCTTTAGCGGAGAATATCCCGCCCGGGGCACCAAATATTTACTGGATAAGGGCGTCTATGTTTTGGATAGCGTAGGAGATGGAATTTTTTCCAGGTTATCAGAGGGAGAAGTTGTTACCATCACAGGTAATTCGATTATTTCCTGCGGTCAAAATCTGGGAAAAGGAAGAATTATTGAAAACAATTTTTTGCAGAAAAAATTTTATTTGGCCGAAAAAAATCTCAAACACCAGTTGGACTTATTTGTACAAAATACCATGGAATATGCCCGGAAAGAAAAAGATTTGATTTTGGGCAACCTGGAAATACCCCACCTAAAAACCAGTCTTTTAGGCAAGCATGTTTTAATTGTCGTAAGAGGAAAAAATTATAAAAAAGACTTGCGGGCCATACGTTCATATATCAAGGAAGTTAAGCCTGTTCTTATTGGTGTTGATGGTGGAGGGGACGCTCTTTGTGAAATGGGGTTCAGGCCCCATCTAATTATAGGCGATATGGACAGCGTTGAGGATGGCACTTTAAAAAAAGCGGGAGAGATTATTGTTCATGCTTATCCAGATGGTACGGCACCGGGAATGGAGCGCATTAACCTCCTGGGATTGGAAGCCAGGCTTTTTCCTGCACCCGGCACCAGTGAAGATTTGGCTTTCTTAATTGCCTATGAAAAAAAAGCCGAGCTCATCGTGGCCGTAGGTTCTCATTCCCATATGATTGATTTTCTGGAAAAAGGACGTAAAGGAATGGCTTCCACTTTTCTGGTACGTTTAAAAATTGGTGATAAGCTGGTTGATGCCAGGGGCCTGGCTCATTTATACCGTGGAGGAGTAAGATGGCAGTATTTATCGGCCCTGCTGGCGGCAGCAGCCTTTCCTGTTGCTGTCCTGACCATATTATCACCTCTGGTTCGCCACTTTTTTTATCTTCTTTCCTGGAGATTCGGACTTCATTGAAAACCGTCAAAGAAGGCGTTTACTGTATATGGACCAACAACAAAACCACATTATATCTTTAATCGCTGTTTTTTTAGCGCTGGGGATAGGAATTCTCATAGGTGCCTCTATGGGGGAAAATGCCCTTGTTTTGCATCAAATTGCCTTTATAGAGGAGCTAAAGAATGAGATCCTGCTTTACAGGAAAGAAATTGATACGCAATTTCTTTCTGCTTCACAATTAAGAGAGGAACTTTTGTTATGGGAGTCCCTGGAGGAAGAATATCTTAATCCTTTGCTGTTGGAAAATAAACTAAAAAACGTAGAGATAAAAGTTATCGCCCAGGACGACTTAACGAATGGGCTGGAAGAGTTTTTAAATACAAGCGGTTGCTCTTATCTTGCCTTCGTTTTTGCAGGAACAAGTACTTGGCGGGATTCTTTTTTACTGGAACAACTGTCCGGCCAGATGATACGACCGGTGGGAAAGGGTTTGGAATTATCATGGCAGGATATGTTAGAGCATATTTTGCTGGAGGGGGAGACCGATCAAATTAACGAAATTACCAGATATATGGAAGAAAATAAACTGCTCAGGATAGTAAAAGGGCGAACCTTTTCTTTCCCGCCGGAGAAGGGCTCAACGCTTTACGGTGAGGAGATTTTTATCATAGCAGGGTCTTTGGACCCCTTCTTCTATGACATTATGGAAAGTTTGAAGAGGCAGGGAAAAGATATTGTTCAGGTAATCGATCAGGGCCATATCATGGAGATAACAGGAACTGCTGCTTCCTTTCCTGTCATTAATAATGTACATAAATTTTACAACAGGATCAAGCTGCTGGAACTGCTTCAGGAGTTTGCACAGGAGGGGATCGGATAGGATGCAGGTATCGGCCATAGTACCCGCTTATAATGAAGAAGGTTGGGTCGGAAAAACGGTACTGGCTCTCCAGGAACTGCCGGAGATCGGCGAGATAATTGTGGTTGATGACGGTTCTACGGATAAAACCTCTTTAGAAGCATGGTACGCCGGAGCTACCGTCTGTCGTTTTTCCCGGAACAGGGGGAAAAGCCAGGCCATGCGGGATGGAGCCGATCTGGCGCGGGGGGAGATTCTGGCTTTTGTAGATGCGGATCTGGGGGAAACAGCCCTGGAGTTTCGACAACTTATTTCATGCGTGTTGGCTGATCACGCCGATATGGTTATTGCTTCTTTTAAATCATCAAGGAAGGCGGGTTTGGGGCTTGTAAAATCCCTGGCTTACTGGGGTATCCGATATTATACGGGTCAGGAAATGGTTGCTCCTCTTTCCGGCCAGCGTGTTATGAAGCGCTCCCTGTGGGAATCTTTAAATTTTCAGGCGGATGGTTTTGCCGCCGAAGTGGCCCTTACCATTGAAAGCCTGAGAAGGGGGTTCAGGGTTAAAGAGGTTCCTTTGGAAATGAGCCATCGCGCCTGGGGAAACGATTATGAAGCCTTTTTTCACCGGGGAGGCCAGTTTTATGATGTAATAAAATTATTCATACAAGGGAAAATATAGATTTTAGAGGTACAGGATAATGACAGAAAACATTTTGCTGTCCTTTATCATGGTATTGATTCCCGTAACATTGACTTATTTTTTAACTCCCTTTTATATTAAACTGCAGGCTAAAAGAAAAATTACAACAATTAATTTCCGTGGGAAAAGAGTTGTTACAACCGGCGGAATTATTTTACTGGTGGTTTTATGGGCTGTACAGTCCGTTTATTATTTTTATCCCGGAAAAGAACTGTTTCCCCGGCAGCTTATGTTTCTTTACTTAAGCGGGATTGCACTTTTGGGGTTGGCGGATGATCTGTGGGGCGACAAAAAAAGTAAGGGTTTTCGCGGGCATTTTAAAATATTGTGGGAAAAAAAGGTGGTTTCTACAGGCCTTTATAAAGCTGTGGGCGGTTTTTTGTTCGGCACGGTAGTTTCCGCCCTGGCAGCAGGCGGTTCCTGGCCGGAATGGCTCTTAAAAGGAATATTCCTGGCCCTTTTTTCCAATTTTTTTAATCTGCTCGATACCAGGCCTGCCAGGGCATCGAAAGTTTTTTTACTTTTTTCCCTGGTTTTTATGCTTGTTTCCAGGGAACAGGTTTTAGTGGTGTTTCCCCTGTGGAGCGCTCTTTATATTTACCTGTTCTGGGAAATGGATATGCAGATCATGTTGGGTGATACCGGCGCCTATTTGCTGGGGGGTGCCCTTGGTTTTCCCATTATGCTGAGAGTTACGCCAGGATGGCTCTTATTCCTTAATATCTTGCTGCTTGGTTTACACTACTTTTGTGAAAAATTTTCCTTAAATAAGGTTATGGAAAGTACAAAGATTTTTACCTGGAAGGACCCTAGAGGAGAGATTTAAAAAAATGATCAGCGTGGAAACGGGGATTGTAGAAAAGATTATCTGGGCCAGAGAGGGAATTCAATGCCTGGAGGTAAAACTTGGGGATAAAAGGGAAAAAGCTCTAAATTATCCTTGCCTTACCGGAACAGCCTTGCCGGGACACCGGGTTATTTTAAATACCACCGCTGTCCAACTGGGACTGGGCAGCGGCGGTTACCACTTCGTGATGGCAAATTATATCGTTAATTCTTTACCTTTAAGCTCCAACGGTCATATCATAAAAATGAGATATACGCCTCTGCAATGCAAAGTTCAGGTTTATGAAGAGATTTTGGGAAGTAAAAACTCCTCCTCGGCCCTGAGCAAATACGAAGGATTAAAAAATGTCCCTGTTGTCATCGGGGAATTGCACAGTATGGTTGCACCTTTTGTTCTGACCTTGAAGATGCTGAATCCTACCCGGAGAATTGTTTATATCATGACTGACAGCGCGGCTCTTCCCCTTTATCTGAGCGATACTATATCCTGCTTAAAAAATGATTCCCTGTTGGAAGGCACGGTAACCTGCGGGCACGCCTTTGGCGGGGACCTGGAAACAGTTAATATTTATACTGCTTTAATGGCTGCCAGGGAGGAATTAAAGGCCGATGTTATTTTTGTGGCACCGGGACCCGGGGTAGTCGGTACTTGTACCCGTTATGGGTACAGCGGTATTGAGCAGGGTGAACATATAGATAGAGTACGAAAGCTGCAGGGACTGCCGGTCGTTATCCCCAGAATCAGCTTTAGCGATGCGCGAACCAGGCATTATGGTTTAAGCCATCACACCTTAACAGCTCTGGGTGAAATAGCTTCAGAAAGTGCTTTTTTGCCGCTGCCTCTCCTTGACAGGGATAAGATGGTTGTAATTTACAGGCAGCTTAAAATATCCGGACTGCTGGGGAAGCACAAAATTGTCATTGTAAACAAACCACAAAGACTTAAATTTTTCCAGATCAAAAATTTTAGGCTTCAAACCATGGGGAGAGGGGTTAAGGATGATCCTGCTTTTTTTGTCACAGCTATGGCTGCTGCATCTTTTACGGAAAGAATTATACCTGTGCATTGATTATTTTTAAAAGCATCTTAAAACATATTAACCTTTTCTTAAACATATGTATTTATCAGTAAAAGGACAACCCGAAGAGGTCAATATATGTTTAAACCGATGCGCAGGGCTTTTTTAGAATATCTCAGGGAAAATTTGGGTATATATACGGTTGTAATTATCTTTTTTGGGGCTGGGATTATTTCCGGTTCTGTTTTATTGAGGTTTTTAAAAGAAAGCCAGTTGGCAGAGCTTAATACGGCCGTGTCTTATTTTATGGAGGGTTTAAAAAATGAAAGTTATAACATGCTGCAACCCCTGGACTTGTTAAAAGTTTCCCTTCAAAAGAATATCCTGTTCCATTTTATGTTGTGGGCACTGGGGTTTTTATGGATAGGTTTCCCTTTTATTCTGGTTGTTTTGGCCCTAAAAGGTTTTGCACTTGGTTTTACAGTTGCGTTTATCGTTTACCGCTCTGCTTTAAAGGGTTTAATATTCTGCCTGGCCGCTGTTTTGCCCCATAATCTGCTGCTGCTTCCCGCGTATCTTGTTGCAGCAGCCACGGCGTTGACTCTTTCACTTTTAAAGCTGAAAGAGCGCCTGGGTAAAAAGCGTACAGACAGGAACCACTATTACCGGGGGTACTGCTATTTAATGCTTTTACTTTTAGTTATTATTTTAATGGGCGGATTGGTGGAAGCTTACATAACGCCTGTGTTTATGCGCCTGGTGATTTCAATTATATAACACTAAAGGTAAATTAAATTAAAGACAAATGGCTTTTAAAAAAGGATTTTAAACAAGCGTGTGGAATAAGATATAAAAATTGCTGGATTTTAGTTAAAGGGGATAGCCTTGGATGGAGAGGATTTTAAAGGATTTTATTTACTATCTTTCGGTGGAAAGAGGACTGGCTGATAATACCCTGGATTCGTACCGGCGGGATTTGAATAAGTATTTACAGTTTTTAAAAAAAAATAATGTTGATACTTTAAATGGTACTTCCAGGAAAACCATCTCCCAGTATCTGTTGGAACAAAGGGAAAAAGGGCTGGCTCCTTCGACTTTAACCAGAAATTTGGCTTCCATACGTTCTTTTTATAATTTCCTCTTAAAAGAACAATTAATTCAGGAAAATTATGCTGCAGAGCTGGAATCTCCCCGAACCGAGAAAAAACTCCCCCGGGTTCTTTCATTTAAAGATATGGAACTATTGCTGGAACAACCTGAAACCAGGGAAGTAATCGGGATGAGGGACAAGGCTATGCTGGAGCTGTTATATGCTACGGGCATACGGGTTTCCGAACTGGTTTCCCTGAGTTTAAACAATGTGAATATTAAAATGGGTTTTTTAAGATGTGAAGGTAAAGGAAATAAAGAAAGAATGATACCCCTGGGCTCTGTTGCTATTAGAAGCCTGCAGGAATACCTCCAGCATGCCAGGCTTAAATTATTAAAACAAAAAGACGAAAAAGCGCTTTTTATAAACCAGCACGGAAAACGACTGACCAGGCAGGGCTTCTGGAAAATATTAAAAAAGTATGCACTTAAGGCTGGTTTTAGTACAGAGATTACCCCTCATACCCTGCGGCATTCTTTTGCCACCCACCTTCTGGAGAATGGAGCAGATCTTCGCTCAGTTCAGGAGATGCTGGGTCATGCCGATATTTCTACTACCCAGATTTATACCCAGATAACCAGGCGTAAAATTAAGGAAATTTATGACCAGACACACCCGCGGGCTTGATTTAAGGGGGTAAAATAAATTTTAATAAAAAGGGTGTTTATTATTGTTTTAGATGGCGCGGGGGTAGGGGCTCTGCCGGATGCTGCCAGTTTTAGTGATCTGGGGAGCAACACTCTGGGCCATGTTGCTTTAAAAAGAAAAGATCTTAAGATAGCCAATCTGGTGGCAATGGGCCTGAACAGGGTGGTTTCCCTGAAAGGAACAAGGGATACGGAAAAGACGCTGGGGGCTTATGGTAAGATGGCAGAGCTCTCGCCGGGTAAAGATACGATTACAGGGCACTGGGAACTGGCTGGTTTGATTTTACAAAAACCTTTTCCCCTTTATCCTCAGGGCTTTCCCCCAGAGATAATTGCCTCTTTTGAAAAACTGATTGGCCGCAGAACGCTGGGTAATATCCCTTTTTCGGGCACGGAAATTATTAAAAAACTGGGAGAGGAGCACTTGAGGACTGGTTTTCCTATCGTCTATACCTCTGCAGACAGCGTATTCCAGGTAGCCGCCCATGAAGAAATCGTTTCCCCGGAAACCCTGTACGAATGGTGCTCAACAGCACGCCAGAAAATCCTGGTAGGGGGGAATGCCGTAGGCAGGGTTATTGCCAGGCCTTTTAAAGGCGAACCCGGCAATTTTATTCGTTCCCAAGGGCGAAAGGATTTTTCCCTGGCGCCTCCGGGGCCGACACTGCTGGATGTGGCTAAAGACGCAGGATACCAGGTACGGGTAATAGGCAAAGTAAAAGATATTTTTGCAGGGAAGGGTATCACCGATCACCTTCCTGCTTCAGACAACAGAAGTACGATGGAAGCTGTTTCTTATGCCCTGCGGGAAGACTTCAAAGGTATTTTGTGGGCCAATTTCATTGATTTTGATATGTTATACGGCCACAGGAACGATGTGGATGGTTTTGCGGCAGCGCTGGAAGACTTTGACGTCTTTTTGGGAAATTTCATGAAACTTTTGAAAAGTGAAGATATGCTGCTTGTTACTGCTGATCATGGCTGTGATCCGACTTTTAAAGGAACGGATCATACCCGGGAATATGTACCGCTGCTTGTCTTTGGTGCTAAAATTATTCCCGGTGATCTGGGAATCAGGGAAAGTTTTGCGGACCTGGGGGCTACGGTGGCGGAAGTGTTAGGATGTAAAGGGGTACTGCACGGACAGAGCTTCGCTGGAAAATTATTTAATGAGGAGATATAAAATGAGGGTTTTGGAATTGATTCTAAAAAAAAGAGACGGCGGGAATCTTTCGGCGGAGGAAATCGGCTTCCTGATAAGTGAATTTAACAGGGGAAATATACCGGATTACCAGATGTCAGCTCTTTTAATGGCCATTTATTTTCAGGGCTTAAATGCCAGGGAAACCACCGCGCTTACTGCTGCCCTGGCCGAATCGGGAGAGATGCTGGACTTTTCCTCACTGGGTGCTATCGTGGCGGATAAACACAGCAGTGGAGGGGTAGGGGACAAAATAACCCTCGTTCTGGCTCCCCTGGTAGCTGCAGCCGGAGTTCCAGTAGCAAAAATTTCCGGAAGGGGCCTGGGATTTACAGGAGGCACTATCGATAAACTGGAGAGTATTCCCGGGTTTAGCGCCCGGTTACCCGTAGAAAAATTTATGGAATTAGTCCGGGAAAATAACCTGGCTATTATGGCCCAGACGGAGAGGTTGACTCCGGCAGATGGAAAGCTTTACGCTCTGAGGGATGTTACGGGGACAGTAGAAAACATTTCCTTGATAGCAGCCTCTATTATGAGTAAAAAAATTGCTGCCGGGGCCAATGCTATTTTATTGGACGTGAAAATGGGGAAGGGGGCCTTTATACAAAACAGGGAAGAGGCTTTTCATCTTGCTGAAACAATGGTTCGTATCGGCAAAGAAATGGGCAGGCGCGTAGTTTCGGTAGTTACCGATATGAACCAGCCCCTGGGTTTTGCTGTGGGTAATGCCCTGGAAATAAAAGAAATAATGGCCGTTCTTAACGGACAGGGGCCTTCTGATGTAGAACATCTTGCGGTTCTCCTGGGTGGCTATTTACTGGCCTTAGTAGGCAAGGTAAGAAATCCCGAAGAAGGTCAGGAAGAACTCTCCAGGCTAATAAAAAATGGTGCTGCGCTGAAAAAGTTTAAACAAATGGTAATTTCTCAGGGTGGCCGCAGTGAGTGCCTGGAAGATCTTTCTCTCCTGCCGCAGGCAAAATTTGTGGAAATGATTAAAGCACCTAAACCCGGCTATCTTCATGATATTGATGCCAGGAAGGTCGGTAAAGTAGCGGCTCTCCTGGGAGCAGGCCGGTTCTTTAAAGGGGATGAAATTGATTATTCTGTGGGAGTCGTTTTAAACCATAAAGTTGGGGATAGCGTTGCTGCAGGGGATGTCCTGGCTCATATTCACGGTAATAATGAAGACACCCTTAAAACTGCTTTTAAAGAGATTTCCGGTGCTTTTTCTATAGGCGAAGAAAAGTCCCCGGGCTTTCCTCTTGTTTACGGTGTGGTTCCACCGTTTCCCAGTTGAAAATATAGTCTTATAAAAACGATGAAAACGAAGCCTTACTTAATAATAAAGAAGTGAGGCTTTTTTGTATCATTTTATAAGCGCTGGGAAAAATAAAAACAGGAGGGATATTAATATGAAAATAAAATATTCACGTCTTTTCTGTCTTATGCTTTCCCTTACGATTCTTGTGATAATTTGTTTTTGGCCTGCGGACAATACAGTTTCTGCCTTTGAAATGGAGATACAATCGAAGGCGGCCCTGTTAATGGAGGCTCATACGGGAGACATTCTTTTTGCCCGCAATGAACATGAGAAGCTTTTCCCCGCAAGCGTAACAAAAATCATGACCCTGCTGCTGGCCCTGGAGGAATTAAACACAGGGGATATCACCCTGGAGGACGAAGTTCCCATTTCGGGTAAAGCATCATCCATGGGCGGCTCACAACTCTTCTTGAGCGCTGGAGATGTAGTAGAACTGGAATCTCTTTTAATTGGAATTACCGTAGGATCAGGTAATGATGCTGCGGTTGCTGTGGCCGAATATATGGCCGGCAGTGAGGAAGCTTTTGTTGAGCGTATGAACAAGCGGGCGGTGGAGTTGGGGATGAAAAATACAAATTTTATCAACTGTACCGGCCTGCACCACGATGAGCATTATTCCACGGCTTATGACGTTGCTTTAATGAGCAGGGAGCTAATTAACTATCCCCGTTTTTTTAGCTGGAGTAAAATATGGATGGATGAAAATTTTTTGGAGGGTATTATTAAAAGCGGTAAGGTTTATCTGAGCAATACCAACAGGCTGATTCGCTATTACCAGGATTGCGACGGTATTAAAACGGGCTTTACCAGGGAGTCGGGGCATAGTATTGCGGCTTCGGCCCAGAGAAAAGATACACGTTTTATAGCCGTTGTACTTAACGCCCCTTCCAGCGATATACGTTATGAAGAGGCCAAAAACCTTCTCAACTTTGGTTTTGCCAACTATTATACTATTCTCCTGGCCGGTAAAAAGGAAAAGGTATCCAGGCTTCCGGTAGAAAAGGGCTGCCGGAGAGAAGTGGATGTTGTTACCAGTGATATTTTAAGTTTGCTGGTTAAAAAAGGTGAAGAGCCGCAGTATACTACAGAAGTTGTCCTGCCGAAAAAACTGGGAGCCCCTCTTTCTTTGGAGAATAAAGTAGGAATAATGAAGGTCATGCAAGGAGATAAAGTGTTAAAAGAAGTTGAACTGGAGGTTACGCAGGAAGTGGAAAGAGCGTCCCTGGTTCAACTTTTGCGGAGATATATGGAGGTATGGTTGAAATTTGGTCGTTAAAATATTTTACAAAAGCCCGTTAAGGGCTTTATTTTTTGCAGGAAAATGCAGATAGACGTAGAAGTATTTTCCAGTAAGGCGGCGGAACAAAGGGGGGTTGAAATTGCAGGTTCAACTGATTAGAAGAAATAAAAACCTTATTGTCAGGCTAAAAGGTGAGTTAGACCATCATACCGCAATAAATTTTCGCCAGGTAGTGGAAAAGGAACTGGAAAAAGATATTACAAAGAATCTGATTCTAAATATGGAAAACCTGACTTTTATGGACAGTTCCGGAATAGGAGCAATACTGGGACGTTATAAACAGGTTAAGGCAAAAGGAGGCCAAGTTATAATCTGCGGACTGGGCAGGCATAATAAAAAAATCCTGGAAATGGGCGGCCTGTTAAAAATAATTCCGGTCAGCAGTGACGAGAATAAAGCCCTGGAGAGCCTGAAATAAAGGGGCCATAACAAGGATTATTCAGTTAGCCGCTTCATATTTTGAAGGCAGGGATAAAAACCTGCACAAAGTTTTCAGTATGTTATTAAAAAAGTTTAAAACCATTAAAATTTTAGGCGGGAGGTGTAACTGGTTTGTACGATTGCAGACCAGGTAAGCGGATGAATTATATGACGCTGGAAGTTCCGGCGAGATCAGAAAATGAAAGTTTTGTGCGGGTTGTAGTCGCTGCTTTTGTGGCACGCCTTGACCCTAACCTGGAAGAAATTAATGAAGTGAAAACTGCCGTCTCAGAAGCGGTGACCAACAGTATCTTACATGCTTACGAGGACGATAACGGCCTCATCAAGATTAATGCCGTTGTGGAAGATAACAGGCTTTTTGTAGAGATACTTGATACCGGAAAAGGCATCGAAGATATCGCCAGGGCCCGTGAACCTCTTTATACAGACAAACCGGAATTGGAGCGGTCTGGTATGGGTTTCACAATCATGGAAAATTTTATGGATGAAGTTGTAATTGAATCTGCTCCGGGGAAAGGTACGGTTATCAAGATGTTAAAAGTTTTTGGCAAAGTTGCAGAAAGTAATCATTAAAAAAGGGGTAAAATCAGATGGCGGAATTTACAGAGAAAGAATTACAGGAGCTATACCTTAAAAACAGGCAGGGGGACCTTCAGGCCAGGGAAAAAGTGATAAATTACAACTTGCCCCTCGTCCATGCCATATGTAAAAGGTTTTATCCCATGGAAACAGCAGTAGATTATGATGATCTTTTTCAGGAAGGCTGTATCGGCCTGCTTATGGCGTTAAGTAAATATGATCCCGGAAAGGGGACAAAATTTTCAACTTATGCCGTTCCCTTTATACTTGGCGAAATAAGGTCCTGTTTAAGGCGCAATGGTCATCTTTTAAAGGTTTCCCGCTCGAACCATGAACATTATTGCCGTCTCCTCAAAAGTAAAGAAGAACTGGTGCAAGAGCTTAAACGCCAGCCCCGCCTGGAGGAACTTGCTGAGAAAATGGGGCTGCCGGGAGAAGAGATTATCTGGTTGATGGAACTGCAAAACCCGGTAGGATCACTGCAGGAAATTAACGAAACACCCCCCAGGGAGGAGGAAAACAGTGCTTTTAATACGGATAAGTTTTTTGACAGCCTCATAATCCAGGAAAAACTCAACAACCTTCCCCCCCGTGAGAAGCAGATTATTGTTTTACGCTATATTTTGGAAAAAAGCCAGGAGGAAGTTGCCCAGATCCTGGGGTTATCACAGTCTCACATATCCCGTCTGGAAAGACAGGCCATTAAAAATTTAAAAGAAAACGAATAATACTAAAGCGCCAAAAGAGATTAAAAAAGCACAGAAGCCATGGGGACATTCCATGGGGACATTCCTCTGAAAGAGGTGTGTCCCCTTACCTCTTCGGTGTGTCCCCTTACCTCTTCTGGGCTTTTTTCTTTTTGTTATAAAAAAACTGCTAACGAGAATAATAAAATAAAGTAACTTCTGGGGGGAAGTTCAAGTGCTAAAGGACACTCATTATTTTCTAATTTTATTAATGATTATTATCCTTTTAATGACAGTTTTTACTTTTGTCTTAACCTTTTCCTTTTTTCCCCATGAAGAGCCGGCTCCACGGCGCTCCAGACCTGTAAGCGTCCAGGAAGTAAGAGTTTACCCGGGTGAAGAACTGTCGTTGACTTATAAGTTTCCTGTCTGACGATACTGGAGAATAGAAGAATAATAAAAGAGGTAAACTATCATCGGTTAAAAAACTTAATCTAAAAGTAAAGGAGAGTAAAAATTATGGGAGTAGCTAAAGTAATCGAATTAATCGGCGAGTCCAATTTAGGATGGGAAGATGCTGTTAAAGATGCGGTTGAAAGAGCCTCAAAAACTGTGGATAATATCACAGGAATAGAGGTGTTGAATCTTACGGCAAATATAGACAATGGTGAAGTTGTGGAGTACAAGGCCAATGTCAAGCTGGCTTTTGGTGTACGGGATTGAAACTTTAATAACAGGAGAAAAAGGAGGGTGTAGACCGATTAGTTCTAAAAAAAAGACCATTAGTTCAAAAAATAAGTCCAGGGATATTCTCGTAGATTTAAACTGGGTAAAAAACTGGAACCGGCTGAAACAGCCCAAACCCCCTCTTCTAAAAAATATTTTAAGCGCTTTCTTTTTTGGCGGGATAATTTGCACGCTGGGGCAGGCGATTCTCAACATCTATATTGCCCTGGGCGTTTCAGAACAACAGGCGGGAAATCCCACAGTGGCAACAGTTATCCTTATAGCAGCAATTATGACAGGGTTCGGAGTTTTTGATGACATTGCCCGTGTGGCCGGGGCGGGAATAGCGGTGCCGGTGACGGGTTTCGCCAATTCCGTTACTTCTATGGCCATCGAGTTTCGCAGAGAAGGATTGATTCTGGGTACCGGGGCCAAAATGTTTGCCTTGGCAGGCCCTATTATAGTTTTCGGTGTGGTAACCGCATTTATCATTGGGCTAATTTCCGCGCTGCTTTAGAGCGGGATTAGAGAGAGGAAGGGAGATTTAAAGACAAATTGCAGAGTACTACTATAGAAAGAAGGATAGGTAAGCAGAGTGTTGTCCTGGAAAAAAATGTTACGCTGGTATCTTCAGCAACTGTCGCCGGCCCCAAAGAAAGTTTGGGGCCTTTGTCAGCCTTTTTTGACCGTCATCACACCGATAACATCTTAAAAGAAAAAAGCTTTGAGAAAGCTGAATGCCATATGCTGGAGGAAGCCTGTCATTTAGCACTGGGAAAATCCGGCCTTTCCCCCGGGGATATGGATTATTTTATTGCCGGAGATCTTCTTAACCAGGTTATCAGTGCTTCTTTCTGCGCCAGGGGACTGGCCATACCTTACCTGGGCATTTATGGCGCCTGTTCCACCCTGGCCGAAGGCCTATCAGTAGGAGGTATGCTTATTCAAGGCGGGTTTGCCAGGCATGTGCTCGTGGCCACATCCAGTCATAACTGTACTGCCGAGAGACAATATCGCTATCCAACGGAATATGGCTACCAGAGGCCTGGATATGCCCAGTGGACCGTTACAGGAGCAGGCGCAGTTGTGCTGGGCTCAGAAGGGGAAGGGCCGCATCTGGAATCCATAACGACCGGTAAGGTAGTCGATGCCGGCGTCATGGACCCTTTTGATCTCGGTGTAGCCATGGCGCCGGCCGCTGCTGATACTATTTATAATCATTTTGTAGATTTAGAAAGGGAGCCCTCCTATTACAATCTTATTCTTACCGGCGATCTCGGAGGAATGGGAAAAAAATTAAACGAGGATATTTTGGCCGGTAAGGGATTCAATATCGGACCTAATTACACTGATTGCGGAGTTTTACTCTATTATCCTCACCAGAAAGTAGATGCCGGGGGCAGTGGCTGTGCCTGTTCAGCCCTGGTTTTCCTGAGCCAATTTTATAAAAAAATGCTGCAAAAAGAACTGCGCAGAGTACTGCTTGTGGCAACGGGTGCCCTTCACAGCCCCACTACCTATTTGCAGCAGGAGAGCATTCCTGCTATTGCCCATGCTGTATCCCTGGAAATTTGAATTTATAAAAAGAATAAAAAGAAGGTGTTTTTTTGGGTACTTATTTAACTGCATTTTTGGTGGGTGGGCTGATTTGTGTTATCGGCCAGTTGTTATTTGACCTGACTCCCTTTACCCCCGGGCATATCTTAACCGGTTTTACCGTAGCAGGAGGCATTTTAGGGGGGCTGGGTCTTTATGACCGTTTGATTGATTTTGCCGGTGCTGGTGCCTTGCTTCCTATTTCCAGCTTTGGCAATGCCCTGGCCAAAGGTGCCATGGCTGAAGCAGCCCGTACAGGAATCATGGGGGTTTTAACGGGGATGTTTGAGTTAACTTCCACAGGAATAACCGCTTCCATACTTTTCGGCTTTATTATGGCCATATTTTTTAAACCGAAAGGATAAAATAGTATTAAAACTTGTTTCCTCGCTTCACAAGTCACTCCGCCAACAGCAAAACGCTTAAGTCTATAGAACAATGGCGGGATCTAAACCCGGTCATTTTAATCCATTGTTGTGACCCGTAGAGTCGTGGTGGTTAGATAAAAATGAGGTGGCGAAGGTTAATGCCAGTAAAAACAGCACAAAAAACGATAATATTTCCTAAAATTGAAGATAATATCGCTTATTTTTCCCGGGAACTGGGCATAGAAATAAGTTTTGATGTTATTTTACGGGAATTTAAAATTGGACGCAAGAAGGCTGCTTTTATCTTTTTAGACGGTTTTGCCAATGCTGAGATCATTACACTTATCATGCAGTCCCTCCTGGAGGCAAAGCAGGAAGAGATCGTTCCTAATACCCTGGAAAAAGTTGCTTCAAAATTATTGCCCTTCGGGGAAATTTCCTTAATAGATAATCTCGAAGAAGCTGTTAAAGAGGTTTTGGCCGGCCCGCTTATTTTTTTTGTAGATGGTGAGCGCGAAGCTATCTCCATAGATACCAGGCAATATCCGTCACGGCAGCCCGAAGAGGCTGATATTGAAAAGGTAACCCGTGGTTCCAGGGATGGGTTTGTGGAAACTTTAATTTTCAACGTTAGTTTGATCAGGAGAAGGATAAAGGATCCAAGATTAAGAACAGAAAGTATTCAACTGGGGCGTCGTTCTTTAACGGAAATAGTCCTGTTATACATTGAAGATATTGTCAATCCAGAAATCCTGGAGAAAATAAGGGATAAGCTCTTAAAGATTGATGTTGACGGTTTGCCCATGGCCGAAAAATCAGTAGAGGAATTTTTAACAGAAGATTTCTGGAACCCTTTCCCGAAAGTCCGCTATACGGAAAGGCCGGATGTGGCTGCCGTACATCTCTTAGAAGGGCATGTGTGCATTATCGTGGACACATCTCCATCCGTTATGATTGCCCCGGTAACACTTTTCCATCACATCCAGCACGCCGAGGAGTTTCGTCAAAATCCTATCGTAGGGGTTTATATCCGCTGGGTTCGTTTACTGGGGGTTTTCATTTCAGTATTTTTGGTTCCTATCTGGCTTTTGGCAGCGGAATACAGGGCTTTACTACCCGAGGGCCTCCAATTTATTGGTCCGAGAGAATCGCCCACCATCCCTCTTTTTATACAATTTATCCTGGCCAATCTGGGTCTTGATTTACTGCGAATGGCCAGTATCCATACACCTTCGCCTCTTGCTACGGCGCTGGGTCTTGTGGGGGCGTTATTAATCGGTGATATTGCCGTTACTGTCGGTTTTTTCGTCCCGGAGGTATTACTGTATATAAGTCTTGTAGCCATAGGTATCTTCTCTACGCCAAGCTGGGAACTGAGCCTTGCTAACAGGCTGGCCCATTTTTTTCTGCTGATAACTACGGGATTGTTTACAATTTATGGATTTTTGGCAGGGTTTTTACTTATATTTATCAGGCTGGCAACGACCCGTTCCTTTGGAATTCCCTACTTATGGCCTTTACTTCCCTTTAATGGGCCCGCTTTGCTTAATGTGCTGTTAAGAAAACCTGTTCCTATAAAAGGATTTAGGCCATCCTTTTTAAAAACGCGTGATTCTGATACTGCACCGCCCGGTGAAGTATAAAAAATGGAGGAAATGAAGATGAGAATAAAAATCGGTATACCGCGAGCTCTTTTATATTACGATTATTTTTTGCTCTGGAGTACTTTCTTAGAGCGTCTGGGTACAGAAATAGTCCTTTCACAAAAAACAAACAAGGAGATCGTTTACAACGGTATTAAATCAGCGATAGAGGAGACATGCCTGCCTGTTAAGGTCTTTCTGGGTCACGTTCAAGATTTGGCCCGGAAAAAAGTTGATTATATTTTTATCCCGCGCTATATCAGCGTTGAGCCCCGCAGGTTTTTATGTCCTAAATTTATGGGTTTACCGTATATGATTAAGCATTTATTGCCGGGAATTCCCCCGGTATTGAATGTTGAGGTTGACCTGCGGAAACGCGAAAGGCAACTGCCCGTGGAAATGTACAGGTTGGGAAAACTCTTTACTTTTAACCCCTGGAAAATCCGCCTGGCATACAAATTGGCACAGGAAAATCAAAAGAGTTTTAAAAAAAATATTCTGCAGGGCTTTTTGCCGGAGAATGTTTATTTTAACGAAACGGAAAAAAATAAAGCTTTAAAAAGGACCGTTTTAAAAAACAATCAGCACAAAAATGTTTTAAGAATAGGGTTGATCGGGCACAGCTATAATCTTTACGATGAATACGTTAACATGAATATTCTGAACAAATTGCAGGAAATGGGAGTGGAAATCATAACCAGCAAAATGTTCTCGGAGGCAGAGATAAACAGTGGTTTAAAAAGACTCCGGAAGGATATTTTTTGGACTTTCGGCAAAGAAACCATTGGTTCGGCCTTCTACCTCCTGGAGGAGAGAATAACCCACGGCATTATTCTGATCGTTTCCTTTGCCTGTGGTCCTGATTCCATAATTATGGATCTGATTGACAGGGCCTATAAAAGAGCAGGGGTACCCTGTTTAACCCTGGTGCTGGATGAACATTCCGCAGAAGGGGGAGTTATTACCAGGCTGGAAGCGTTTATAGAGATGTTAAAATGGAAGGAGCAAAAAAATGAAAGTTACTTTTCCCCACATGGGCAACCTGTGGATTGCCCTGAAAGCCCTTTTTGAAAAACTGGGGCATGAGGTAATACCTCCTCCGCCGGTGACCAGGAAAACAATTGAGCTTGGCGCGCGCTATGCCCCTGAATTCGCCTGCCTGCCGTTAAAGGTAAATGTAGGGAATTTCATTGAGGGTCTGGAAGAGGGAGCGGAAACAATTGTTATGCTGGGAGGTTCCGGTCCCTGTCGTTTTGGATACTATGCCCAGGTAGAAAGGGAAATTTTAAAAGACCTGGGGTATTTATTTGATATAATTATCGTGGATCCTCCCATGGGTGACTGGACCAGATTTCTACAGGACCTGCAACCCCTGGGAAACGGGTGCCGAGGGAGAGAAGTATGGAATGCCCTTACTCTGGTCTGGGAGATAATAAAGGCTCTTGACCATCTCCACCGTATGCTTTTAAAGGTACAAATTTATAACCACCGTGGTGCCTGGAAATGTTATGAGAAGGCTGTAAAAGCAATAACCGAGGTTGGCGATAAAAAGCTGCTGCAAAGAGTGACCTCGGAGAGCATAAGGGAACTGGCACTGTTCTCAGAAGTTCAAAACAGTACATTGGCACCTCTTAAAATAGCCATCGTCGGTGAGGTCTTTATGATGTGGGAGCCCTATGTAAATCTCGATCTGGAAAAAACCCTGGGAGGCATGGGGGTGGAAGTAATCAGGAGTGCTTATCCTTCCGATTGGATTTGTGAAAACGTTCTTTTTAATCCACGTCATATGCTCAGGCGATTAATATTTAAAAAAGCCGCCAGGCCATATCTTAATTGCTTCGTTGGCGGGCACGGCTGGGAATCTGTGGGTAAGAGCGTCCTGTATGCCAGGAAAAAAATAGATGGAGTTATCCATGTGCTGCCTTTTACGTGCATGCCCGAGATTGTAGCACAAAGCATTCTTCCTTCTGTAAGCAGGGATTATAAGCTGCCGGTGTTGACCCTTTCCTTAGACGAACACTCCGCTCAGGCCGGTTTACTAACCAGGATAGAAGCATTTGTAGATCTGATCCGGGAAAAGAAACAAGTGACGGCATGATTATTTGCCTTTTATTTATCTTTTGTTATTGCTATTTTATGGTATAATCAAATGAAGAAATAATCTTTGAAGGATTTTTCATAATGAATAACCTTACTCCACTGATAAATACCGCTCTTTCCAAGGAACTCCATGCCCTGATTTATCATTTGGGGTACTGTTCCCAGCAGGGGTCATTCAAAACATACGCTGTGGGCGGTTTTGTCAGGGATCTGCTCCTGGGCCGGGAAAACCGTGATCTGGACCTGGTTGTGGAAGGTTCCGCCGTGGATTTTGCTAAAAGTTTGCTGAAAATCCTGCCAGGACGCTTACGATGTTATGAAAGATTTGGAACCGCTACCCTGGTGCTTTCAAAAGGAATAGTTTTTGATATGGTTACAGCCAGAAAGGAATTTTACGCTGCCCCGGGGGCCCTGCCATCCGTAGAGCAGTCAACATTAAAAAATGATCTTTTCCGCAGGGATTTTACCATCAATACCATGGCTTGCGCTCTTAATACCGAGACGTTTGGCAGGCTTTACGATTTTTTCGGGGGCAGAAAAGACTTAGAAAAAGGTATCATAAGGGTGCTGTACAAGCTCAGCTTTGTGGACGACCCCCTTCGTATCATCCGTGCCATACGCTTTGAACAAAGGTTTGATTTCGTGATAGAGGAAGATTCTCTGGCGATGCTCACCAGGGCCATAAACAACCGGCTCTGGGAAAAAGTAAGCAAAGAAAGGCTTTATAACGAGGTCAGGTTGATTTTCAGGGAGCCAGAGCCTTCCAAGGTTTTAACACGCTTAGATGAGTTAAACCTGTTCCATGAAATATTTCCCCGTTTGGTTTTCAACCAGCAAATAAAAAGCAGGTTGCAGCGGCTGGAGCGGGTTTTAACGGAGATTAGCCTGAATAAACTTCCCAAAAACTGGAATTATTTAGTCCTTTATCTTTCTGCTCTTTTTTATGAACTGACAGAGCACGATTTCAAATTCCTCTGTCATCTAATGCGCCTTAAAAGAGAAGAGCGATTAAATATGCTCTCCATACGGGAAAAGATCCCGTTTATACTGTTGCAGTTGAAGACGTCTGATCTGAGCTCGTCGCGGCTTTATCATTTTCTTGAAGGTTTGCCGGAAGAAGGCCTGCTCTTAATCATGGCTCTTGCCCCGGAACCTCATGTCCAAAAACATGTCCTGTTTTATTGGGACTATCTCGTCAAAAAAACGCCTTCCATAACAGGAAAAGATCTTTTGGAAGCCGGTATTAAACCGGGACCTGTTTTTAATCGAATTTTGAAGAAACTGCATGAGGCTGTCCTGGATGAAAAAATAAGCGGGAAGGAAGAAGAACTTGGATTTTTACATTTTTTAATTAATAATGAAATATATGCAGAGGAATAAGGAAGGAGGGAAATAATGCCATTTTTTCCCGAAAATTTGCTGGTACGTATACCCGCTTTACTAATAGCCATATCTTTTCATGAATATGCCCATGCCAGGATGGCTTACGCCTGGGGTGACCCTACGGCGAAATACCAAGGCAGGTTAACTTTAAATCCCCTGGCCCACCTAGATCCCATCGGCCTGCTCATGCTGTTGATAATTCGCTTCGGGTGGGCTCGGCCCGTTCCCATTAATCCTTTCAATTTCCGGGACCAGAGGAAAGGTCTTTTCTGGGTTTCCCTGGCCGGACCAGGAATGAATTTACTTATAGGTCTTGTTTCCGCCTTTCTATTCTTTCTTTTAAGAGGTTATGGCCCCTTGGTTAGTGCTATTCTGGAAAATTTAGTTATTTACAATGTCTTTCTAGCCGTTTTTAATATCATTCCCTTACCGCCTCTGGATGGTTCCAAGATACTCTCTTCTCTCCTGCCAGGGCGGTACCTGCATTTTTATCGTGCTGTAGAGCCCTATGGTCCCTTTTTACTGATTATACTGCTGGTTTTTGGCCTGCTGCCGCTCTTCTTAATTCCTATTTCCTATGTTATTATCGACTTGTACAGGAGTTTGGTACTGTTGTTTGTAAACATCAGTTTTTAAAGAGAGAGGAAATATTTAATTTAATGCTTGAAGGGGTTGATGTTACTTGTCAGAGAAAAAAGGTATAATCCTTAGCGGGATGAGGCCTACGGGCAAACTACACCTGGGAAACTTGTTCGGAGCCCTGGAAAACTGGGTAAAACTGCAGGATGAATATCAATGTTTTTTTTGTGTTGTGGACTGGCATGCTTTGACTACAGCTTATGAAGAACCGTCCGACGTCAAAGAAAATGTTAAAGAAATGGTTTTAGACTGGCTCAGTTGTGGTATTGACCCGGAAAAAGCTGTAGTTTTCCGGCAGTCTGATGTTAAAGAACATGCTGAATTGCATCTCCTGCTTTCTATGGTAACCCCGCTGTCCTGGCTGGAACGCATACCTACCTACAAGGAACAGCTGCAGCAGATTGAAGGACGAAACCTGGCCACTTATGGATTTTTGGGATATCCTCTTTTACAGGCTGCCGATATTCTTATCTATAAGGCCACTGCTGTTCCTGTGGGAGAGGATCAGGCTCCGCATATTGAATTTACCAGAGAAATTGCCCGGCGGGTTAATTACATGTACAACAAAAAGATTTTTCCGGAGCCTGCTACCATCTTAAATGAGTATAAACTGGTTCCCGGCCTTGACAATAGAAAAATGAGCAAGAGTTATAACAATGTCCTGGAGATTTCTATCCCGCCACAGGAAATTCCGGAACGTGTAAGGATGATGATTACCGATCCGGGGCGTATCCGGAAGAGCGATCCCGGTAACCCTGAAATTTGTAGTATCTACGCCTTTCACCGTATCTTTAACCAGCTGGAACCGGAAAGTATTGAAACTGCCTGCCGGGGAGGAGAAATAGGCTGCGTTGAATGCAAAAAGATGCTTTCCGGCTGGATGCATAAATTCCTGGAACCTATCTTTAATAAAAGGCAGGAGCTGGAAAAAAATCCTCAGCTAGTGGCAGAGATTTTGGAAAAAGGCCGGGAGAAAGCTCAGGAAGTTGCCCGCAATACTATGCAAGAGGTGCGTTCCGCCATGGGAATGGTATAAGATAAAAAGCCTGCCCCAGGCTTTTGAAGGGGGACGGGGGTAACAGCGGCATAATTTTCCGGAGGAAGAACACTTGAGCACGTTAAAAAAGTTCAAAAATGACAACGATAAAGATCGTTATTGTGTAAAACTTCCGGTTTTTGAGGGTCCCTTTGACCTTCTTTTCCACTTGATAAACAAAGAAGAGGTGGATATCTGGGAAATCCCCCTGGCAAAAATTACGGAAGAATACCTGCAGTACCTGCAATCCATGCAGGAACTAAAAATTGATTTGGCAGGAGAATTTCTGGTAATGGCTGCTTCTTTGCTTTACCTTAAATCACAGATGCTGCTGCCACAGCACCCCTCCTTTTTTCCCGGAGAGGAGGAAGAGGCTCTTTTTTTTGGGTCCAAGGAAGAGCTTGTTCGTTGCCTGCTGGAATATAAGCGCTTCAAGTTAATAGCCATAAACCTAAAAGAACGGGAAAACCAGCAGAAAAGAATCTTTTTAAGATCCCCGGGCCTCCAGAGGGTTATCATTGTTAACAGGCAGTGCAGTCTTTACCCTCACGACCTGGAAAGCCTGAAACATGCCTTTCAGCAGCTAAAAAAGAAAAAGGTTAAGAGAACGGAAATGATTTCCCTGCCTGAGGAAATGCCATTTAATCATAAGATCCGGCAGATTGTCGCCATCCTCAGGAAAAATAGTTTTTTTAAGTACTTCCTGGATGATTTCCTGAACAAGACAGAGAAAAAGGAGATTGTTCTGACCTTCTTTGTTCTTCTGGAGCTGGCTAAACGTGGAAGGGTTTCCTTGCAGCAGCAAAATATTTTTGGAGAAATATGTGTTTTAACACCTTTAGAGCGAGCTAAAAAGCTTTAATAACCCCGAGTGAAAGGCTGGTATACATGGAGGAAGACAATAAATCCGGGCAGGCCTTATCAACCATGGCCATACTGGAAGCCGCTCTTTTTTTAAGTCATGAACCTTTATCCCTGGAAAAGTTAAGACAGGTATGTGAGACAACTCCTCAAGAAATCAGGGACTCCCTGGAGAAGATAAAGGAAGAGCTGGAGAAAGATGATCGGGGCCTGGTGCTCCTGGAAATGCCTCAGGGCTATCAACTTGGGACCAAACCGGAAGCAGCAGCTTATGTTGAAAAGTTGTTTGCCGAAGAAGAATATACCAGAACTTCTTTATCCCGGGCAGCTCTGGAAACGCTGGCCATTATAGCAATGAAACAGCCTGTTACCAGGCTGGAAATCGAAAATATTCGCGGGGTAAAAGCTGACGGTGTTATTGATAACCTCTTAAAAAAGGGTTTAGTAAAGGTTACAGGCCGCAAAGAAGTGCTGGGAAGACCTCTGCTATTTGGAATTACGGAAGAGTTTCTGCAGTACTTTGGTCTTAAAGATCTGGCAGAGCTGGAAGATTTAAAAAAGATATGGCTAACCGATACTGTTTTTCCTGAATTTGGAGAAACTAAATAGAAAGACTTTATTTAAAAGCAGGTGTTCTCCATGTGGCTGGATCTACTGCTGTCTTTCTATTTATGGTTTCTTTTCTTATTTGTTGTAGTCATTATCTTATGGTTGCCGCTGCAGATACGAATATCTATGAATAATTTGCGGAAAGATAATAGTGTTTCCTTGGAAATGGAAATATTTATCCTGGGCAGAGTTAAATTGTTCAGGTGGAAAAAACATTTTTTAGTTACTGAAAATGTGTTCTTCTTGTCAGAAATGCTTGCCTCAATTGCGGAAAGGGGCAGATGGTGGAAAGAATTAAGTACAATCCGGCTTCGGAAAATCTTGTTTTTAATGTACCGCTTTATCCTTGCCTTAAAGTGGAGGCAGCTGGACATTTACGTAAAACTGGGTGCAGGTGATGCAGCCTGGACCGGTGTACTCACAGGACTGTTGCGCTACCTTTCAGCTATGGTCTCTGCTGATCTTTCTAAACTGTTTCACTTGGAGAACAGGCCCCGTATATTAGTGTACCCGTCATTTCTGCAAAAGGAAACCAATTTCTCCCTCTTGATGGTATTTTATACCAGCGGGGCTGTACTTATCTATCATTCAACTTTGCTTTTATGGGAACTTTTTTACAGGAGTCAAATTCAAATATTAAGGAGGCTGGTAAAATATGGGCGATCATCCTATACAGGGCTTAATGATAACGGCCATGGAAAATTTAAAGGAAATGGTCGATGTTAATAAGGTGGTGGGCGAAGCAGTGGAAACTCCCGATGGCCATATTATTATTCCTGTATCAAAAGTAACTTTTGGTTTTGTGGCTGGAGGTTCGGAATTCGGTGCTGACGAGGAGGAGAAAAAAAACCAGGCCCAAAATCAGCAAAACGCTTTTCCCTTCGGGGGCGGCAGCGGCGGAGGCGTTTCTATCCAGCCCATGGCTTTCCTGGTGGTGGGGCCGGGAGAAATAAGACTTTTACCGGTTGATCGCAACGCAATTTTTGACCGTCTCGTTGATCTTGCCCCTCAGGTTATTCAGTATATCCAGGAAATCGTAAAACCGGACAATGAGAAAAGGCTTAATGTAAAACTCTAGCTTCCGGAAAATTAATTATTTTCCTCTAGGCCGGGCTTTTTACAGCCCTTTTTTCATTTATCATAAAAAAGATAAATGAAGAATAAATATGCCTAGAGGAATTTTTGTTTTTTCACAAATGATATGCACCGTGAAGAAGAATTGTTGATGGGGAGGATAGAATGTTAAAAAGAGTATTATATGTAATTTTATGTATATTGCCGTGCTTTATATTTTATTCTGTGGTAAGAGCAGAGACAGCACTGCCTAATCTTTCTGCCGAAGCAGCAGTGCTTCTTGATTGGAACAGCGGCCGGATTTTGTATGCCAGAAATCCTCACCTGTCCCGGCATATGGCCAGCACGACCAAAATAATGACAGCCATTGTTGCACTGGAAAGGGGAAATTTTGATGATGAAGTTAAAACCAGTCCAAGGGCGGCGAATACCGGCGGTTCTTCAATCTGGCTGGAGGAGGGTGAAATAAAGACTCTGGAGGAATTGCTTTTAGGATTAATGCTGCGGTCCGGTAATGATGTTGCCGTAGCTATTGCAGAACATATTTCCGGCAGTGTGGAAAAATTTGCCGAATTAATGACGGAGAGAGCCAGGGAATTGGGGGCTCAAAATACTTCTTTTCGTAACCCCCATGGACTGCACCATCCCGAGCATTACACCACTGCTTATGATCTGGCGCTTATTTCCGCACATGCCATGGGAATTAAGGAGTTCCGCCGGATCATTTCTACGCCCGGAATAGCCATCTCCTGGCCGGGGCACCCCTGGGATCGCTTTTTATATAATCAGAACAAGCTGTTTACACTGTACCAGGGAGCGGAAGGAATTAAAACCGGTTGGACAACACCCGCCGGCCGTTGTTTTGCAGGTGCTGCCATCCGTAACGGGCGCCGCCTGATTTCCGTGGTTTTAAATGCACCACAGTTGTGGGAGGACACGGTGGCCTTGCTGGACTATGGTTTCGCTAACTTTGAATATAAATGCCTTGTGGAGGAGAGACAGTATTTAAAATCGGTAGCAGTTGTTGATGGTGTGAGCGGAAAAGCGGAAGCAATTGCCTCCAGCAGTTTTTATTTCCCACTCAGGGCACTGGAAGAAAACAAAGTAACCTACCGCTTTATTTTAAATGAACCGCTAAAAGCTCCTCTTAAAGAGGGTGAAAGAATAGGAGAACTGGAGATCTGCTTTCAGCAGGAAGCAGTTGGTGTGATCGATTTACTTGCCGGACGTGAGGTCAAAAAAATCGGACTCTGGGTGAGTTTAAAAAGAAAGCTCGGGAGGAGAGAATAATGTGGTAAATATACTCTGGGCAGGTATGATCGCCGCAGCTATTATTATCGCCGGTATAAACGGGAAGATGGAGGTCATAACTCCGATAATTTTTGCATCGGCGGAAAAAGCTGTAAGTATTGCCTTGAGCCTGATAAGTGTTATGGCTTTCTGGCTTGGTATAATGAAAATTATTGAAAAGTCCGGTTTTATACACATAGTGATCTTTTTTCTTAAACCCCTGGCTTACTGGCTGTTTCCAGGTATTCCGCGCAATCACAGGGCCATGAATGCCATGCTTATGAATATGAGCGCTAACCTTCTGGGTATGGGTAATGCAGCTACACCTTTCGGTATTAAAGCCATGGAAGAATTGCAAACTTTAAATAGCAGACCCGATACAGCTACAGATGACATGTGTACTTTTCTGGCCATCAATACTGCCAGCCTAACCCTTATTCCCACGACCGTAGTTGCTTTAAGGGCCGCCACCGGGGCGTTAAACCCGGCAGATATTATCGGAACAACGATCATCGCCACTTTTTGTTCCACTTCCGTTGCTGTTTTAAGCGATCGTGTTTTTCGTCATTATAACCGTTGGAAGAATAAGGGCACAGTACCGGATCCAAAAAAGAAAAAAGAAATTAAAAAAATCAGGGGGTAATATGAGCCCTTTTTCTATTCTCAATATTATTTCCATATGGGTTGTGCCCTCCCTTATTTTGCTGGCGTTGATTTTTGCTTATTTTCGCGGCGTTAAAGTCTTCGAGACGTTTGTTGAAGGAGCCAAAGAGGGCTTTGGAATGTCGGTCAGGTTAATTCCTTTCCTGGTGGGGATGATGGTCGCTATCGGGTTGTTCAGGGACAGTGGTGCCATGGAACTGATCACCAGGGTTTTAGCACCCCTGATCAGGCTAATAGGTATCCCTACGGAAGTTCTTCCCCTGGCCTTTATGCGCCCTATTTCCGGAAGCAGTGCCCTGGCCATCACGGCAGAGATTATGAACACCTTTGGGGCGGATTCGCTGCTTGGTCGTATGGCAGCGACTATGCAGGGCAGTACAGATACGACTCTTTTTGTCCTGACCGTTTATTTTGGGGCCGTAGGCATTAAAAGAACGCGGTATACACTGGCTGTGGGCTTGCTGGCTGACCTTGCGGGAATTCTGGCTGCCGTTTTTATTTGCAATCTGGTTTTTAAATAATAAATATATTATAATCAAAACAGATCTGGGCAGGCCTGTTTTTTTAAAAAGATGGTATTTCTAAAAATTTACCGGCCTGCAGTAGTAAAAGTGGAGCAAGTTGCATGCGCGAATTAATCAGATTGCCGAAATTCCTTGCTTCCGGGGGTGTGGCTTCCCGCCGTGCAGCGGAAAAGCTGATTGCTGCCGGCAGGGTAAAAGTCAACGGTATTCCGGTCAGGGAACCGGGAAGAAAAATCGATCCCCAATGTGATCGGGTTGAAGTTGATGATATCCCCGTGGAAACTGCCGGGGAGAAAAAATATTACCTTTTGTTTAAGCCCAAAGGTTACCTGACTACGGTCCGGGATCCTTTTGGCCGTCCTACGGTTATGGATCTTTTTCCGGAGGGGGCTAAAGACGGCCTTTTCCCCGTAGGTAGGCTCGATATGGACACGGAAGGGCTGCTTTTAATGACAAATGACGGGGAGCTGGCCTTTCGCCTTATGCATCCCCGTTTTCAAATTGAAAAGAAATATCTGGCCACGGTTAAGGGTGTTCCTTCAGCAGAGGATTTACTACAATTTCACCGAGGAATACTTCTGGAAGAAGGACGGACAGCTCCGGCTAAAGTAAAAGTGTGTTCACAGGGTAAAAGGAACACCCAGCTTTTGATCACAATTCATGAGGGTAAAAAGAGACAGGTTAAGCGCATGTGCCAGGCCCTGGAGCATCCTGTTATTTCTCTTAAAAGAGTCTCTTTGGCCTTTTTAAATCTCAAGGGGCTTAATCCCTCCGCCTTCAGACCCTTAACCAGAGAAGAGATCCGAAAGCTTTCCGTAATGGTGGGTTTGAAAGACCGGTTATGAGGGGGATAGGGAAAAAAGGAGGACAAGCCCAATAATTCAACCGGATCTCGAAAAGTAGAGCAGGACTTTGCAGCTAACGATTCCTTTAAAGCCTATTTTAAACTGGAGGAGGATTGTAAAAGGCTAAAAGTTATGCAAAAGATATTCCGGTTCAGCAGGAAATATCGATTTCCTGGCGAATTAAATTTATGTCACAGGGGTAAAATGATAGTTAATATGAAAATAGCGCAGCGTTTGCTGGTGGCGTAGTTCCGGGTTCAGCTGAAGCCAAGTTCTACTACTTTTGTGACCTGTAGGGAGGGGTAAAGGATGCTTAAATCGGAGATTAATTCACGGGAGAAAGAAGAAAAAAGTGAACGTCCCAGGGAACAACTAATTAACACCCGTTTAAGGTTTAAGGTGAGGTTTGATTATAAAGGGAAACCCAGGCCGGCACGCTTTTTTTTCGGCGGGAGAAGAACAGAAAGCGTTGCCCAGGAGTTCAGGGAGCAGCAGGTTGCGCTCTGGAGAAACGTACCCTTGCAGGGGATATACGTTGAGAACATGGACCTGGGGGAGATATACAGCGTCTATGATGATGAGATGGATGAGGAGATAGCTTTTGCGCCTCTCGAACTGATGGTTTCAGCGGATTCCCTGGACGATCTTCTACGCTTTATTGTCAGGGAAGAATTCAGGCGCATTGAAATCCTGGAACCCGGCAGTATTATCCTGAATGGTAAGGAGATCGAGAGATTGCTTTTTAAAATAAACGAGCTTTTCCAAAACAGGTTGCTGCTGCGTTTAAAAGAAAGCAGCCGTTAAATAGGATCAAAAAAGGTATTAAACCCCCCCCTTTTGCATAAAGATATATGAAAGGGGGCTTTTACTGTATGGACTTCGATAGATGGTTACAACGTTTTGTAACTGCAATAGAAAAAATTATTTTCAGAGTAGCCCTGGCACTTGTTGTTTTACTTTTTATCGTCCAGGCTATGCTTATAAATGGGAACTTACGCCTGTTCTTAAGTAAAACGGATCGGATGGAAGGAAAACCCGTCCTGCAAAATATTCAGGATGTCATGGGTAGGAAAATTACAGGTGCAGAAAGACCGGTTTCACCTGCGCATGAAGAAATTACACTGGTTTTGGAACTAAGATCTCCCCCGGGAATTTCCTGCAATCTTTTTTTACTGGTTAATAACCAGGTTGCAGGACAGTTCGGGGAGGAAAATATCTCTATAACCGTTCAACCGGGAGATCTGCTGGAAGTGATTGGTGAAGTTTCGGGAGAGACGCCTGCTGCCATAAGGGTGGTTGAAGTCTATGGAAAATTAAAGGCTCCTGGAAAGGGACATGAAATAAAAACCTTTGGAGAAAGGGATCTTTTGGCCTGGATTATACCTTAATAATTCAATCTTAGGGTTGTCAAAAGAGTTATTATAGTATATTATTGCTTATGGAATGCTTTCTCTTTCTCTATGAGGTGGTAATAAGGTGCAAGGTGTAAAGACGTGGGTTATTAAAGTGGCCGTTATCTTTTATGTAAGCTGGAAAAAATGTTTTAAACCGGAGAGATTGTTTACTGATGCTGAAGAATTATTTGCCCCGTTATCCTCTGCGGGGATAAAAGTTTTTATTAACCGGGTCTTCTTTTCTGTTTGCGCCAGTTTGTATTTTTTTAATGGACAAGGGTGCAGACCGGTGAAGTTATCCGGTATTTTTATTTTGAGGGACTAAGTGTTTTACTCGGATTGTATTGGGGTGAGGTTTAAATGCAGATTGCTATTGACGGCCCGGCAGGTGCCGGTAAAAGCAGTGTAGCCAGGGAAGTTGGCCGTCGTCTGGGCCTGAAATGCCTGGATACGGGAGCTATGTACCGTGCTGTTACATGGAAGGCTTTAAAAGAAGGTATCGATATTACTAACGGCAAATTACTGGGCCAGCTTGTACGGGACTGTAACATGGAAACGGAATATAATGACAAAAAAGGGACCTTAATTTATCTGGATGGCGAAAACGTTACAGAAAAAATCCGCAGTCCCCGGGTTAATAAAAATGTTTCTATTGTGGCCAGGTCGCCCGAACTTAGAAGAGAGCTCGTTTTTCTGCAGAGGAAACTGGCTGAAAAAAGCGACGGGATCGTCATGGAAGGAAGAGATATCGGCACAAATGTTCTTATAAATGCGGATTACAAGTTTTACTTATGTGCCAGTCTGGAGGAGCGTGCCAAAAGACGCTGGCTGGAAATGGAAGCAAAGGGAGTAGATGTTGTTTTTGAGGATCTTATCAAAGAAATTGCCATGCGAGACCGTATTGACCAGGAAAGAGAGGAATCACCCCTGGCAATTGCTTCGGAAGCGCAGATTATAGATACAACTTCTTATACCTTAGAGGAAGTTGTTGAAAAAGTACTGGAAATTGTCTGCACTGCTAAGATAAAAGAGCACAGGGAGGACAGGATCGAAATATTCCATAAAGAGGGCCGCTGATATGTTTTATCGTTTTACCAGAGCGCTGTTTTATTATTACTTTAAATATGTGTATCTGTGGAAGTTTAATGACCGGGAAAAACTCCCTCCCCGGGGACCTTATATTATTTGTGCCAACCATACCAGTTGGTTTGACCCTCCCATGGTAGGAGCTATCGTGACTGGTGGTAACAGGGTTAATTTTATGGCCAAGGAAGAGCTTTTTAACATATTTATCCTGGGAACCCTGCTCAAAAAGCTTGGGGCCTTCCCGGTAAAAAGAAATACAGCGGACAAAAGCGCTATAAGGCGTGCCCTGCAGGTGCTGGAAGAAGGAGGGATTCTGGGGCTTTTCCCGGAAGGAACCAGGAGCCGTACCGGTGAACTGGGAAAACCCCGACACGGTGCTGCCTTGATTGCTTTGAAAAGCAAAAAGCCTGTTTTGCCCGTAGCTATAAAATGGCCGGAAAAGATTTTCCGGCCGGTAGAGGTCAAAATAGGTCCTTTGATATATTTTGCAGAAGAGGGTAAAATAAGGGGGAACGTTTTAGAGGAAGCAAGTTTGCAGATTATGGAAGAAATTAAGAAGTTGCTGTAAATACAGGGAGGCACGGCTTATTGCAGGTATTTTTAGCGGAAGATGCAGGATTTTGCCACGGGGTCAGAAAGGCCCTGGAGCTAACTTTGCGAGAAGTTGACAGGGGGAAAGATGTCAGTACCTTGGGACCCCTGGTACACAATGATGAAGTCATTAATTTTTTGGAAACAAAAGGGGTAAAGGTTGTCGACAACCCGCAAGAACTGGAAAGCGGCACCGTTATAATACGTACTCACGGTGTTCCACCGCAGGTCCTTAAAATCCTGCAAGAACAAAAAGAACTGGAAATTGTTGATGCTACCTGTCCGATTGTCAGGCGATTACAAAATATTGCCTGTAATTATCATGAAGATGGTTATGAAGTCATTATATACGGCAACAGCCAACATCCTGAAGTACAAGCTTTGCTGGGCTGGACTGAGGGAAAAGCCAGGGTCATTGATCCGGAAGATAAAGTTACGGAAAAAATGCCTGTTACTTCCAAGGCCCTGTTAATTTCTCAAACTACCCAGCGCGAAGACAGCTTTTTAAAAATAGCGGAAAATTTAAAGAAAAATCACCCTAGCCTGGAGGTTTGTCAGACAATTTGCAAGGCAACCACGCTCAGGCAGGACTCCGCTGCTAAATTGGCTTCAACGGTAGACTTGATGCTTGTAGTTGGAGACGAAAAGAGCTCTAATACCCGCAAGTTAACCCAGGTCTGTCGTGAAATAGTAAAAACCCATCAGATCACAGGGGCCCGGGATATCTCCGGGGAATGGCTGGTGGGAATAAAAAAAGTAGGGGTGACTGCAGGGGCTTCCACCCCCCCCTGGACGATAAAGGAGGTTATGGTTAAGATGGAAAACGGCAATTTAGAAGCCAGAACAGAAGAGGATATTTCCTATCAGGAAGCGGAGGGAAAGGATTTTCGGTCCGGTGATGTGGTAACCGGAAAAGTTGTCCTGGTAGAGGAAGATCAGGTAATGGTTGATTTCGGCTATAAATCTGAAGCGGTACTTCCCCGCAACGAGGTTTTCCTGGAAGGAGAAACTAAATTAAAAGATAAATTTTCTGTCGGAGATAATATTGATCTTTTAATACTAAAAGTCAGCAACCAGGAAGACAAAATTATTGTTTCCCTAAAACGCCTGGAACGGGAAAGGCGATGGAAGGAACTGGAAGAAGCTGTGGAGCAGGGGTTAACTATGAAAGGGATTGTTAAGGAAATAGTGCCTGCGGGGATAATAGTTAACCTGGGTAGCGGTATTGAAGGTTTTATGCCCGGATCACTGGTGGATGTTCGTTATGTTCCTGATTTTCAGCAGTTTTTAGGGCAAGAATTTTCTTTCAGAGTAATCGAATTAAACAGAGATCGGGATAAAGTGATCCTATCAAGGAAACAGATGCTGGAAGAAGAAGCGGAGAAACAAAAAAAAGATACGCTGAACAATTTAAAAGAAGGGGAAATAATAGGCGGAGTTGTTAAAAGGCTGACAGAATTTGGTGCCTTTGTAGACGTAGGTGGCATTGATGGACTGGTGCATATTTCCGAGGTATCATGGCAGAGGGTTGGGCACCCCCAGGACGTTTTAAAAGTTGGTGAACAGGTAAATGTAAAGGTTCTGGAAATAATTCCGGAAAGGGAAAGGATAAGTTTAAGTATCAGACAGGCCCAGCCTGATCCCTGGTCCAGGGTCAACAAAGAATACAAGGTTGGGGAGATTATTAGCGGCAAAGTCACCAGGATTGTAAATTTCGGTGCTTTTATCGAGATTATGCCCGGGGTGGAAGGTTTGGTGCATATTTCTCAGATGGCAGATTTTCATGTTAAACACCCTTCGGAGATTATCCAGGAAGGGGAAGAGGTTGAAGCAAAGATTCTGGATATAAATGTGGAAAACAAAAGAATTAGTTTAAGCCTTAAAAAGGCACGTCCTGCTCCCAGAGATTTAACAGAGCACTCTTCATCCAAGGAAGGTGAGAACCAGAACGTAACCCTGGGAGATGTTTTTGGGGGTCTTTTCAACAGCGAGAATCAGGCCGGGAAAAATGAGGAATAATTTTCTAGTTTTCACATAGAACATAGGCCTTACAGCGTCTTTTCTAAAATATGCCCCTGTATACCTGTTTCCTGTACGGAAGAATCTTAACGTACCAGCCCTTATTTAATAAACATACAAGGAAAACTATAAATCTTTTTCCGTAAAGCGGACTTGAGAAAAGTCCGCTTTTTTATGTACTTGTTACAGGGCTGGATTTATCAAAAGAATAAATAATTTATTTCCGGTTATTCTACTAGGGAAGCAAAAAAGTTTAAAAAAAGGAGCGGTAAATAGTGAACATCGGCATGGTGCTTCTTTTAGCGGTGGCTATTATTATATATTTTGGCCTTGCGCAGAGGGTTCTTGACAGGTTGCGATTAAGTGATCGCGCCGCCCTGCTTTTTCTTGTAGCCATGATTGTGGGAGGTTTTTTGCCTGATATTCCCCTGGTGGGAGGAACCAGTATTAACCTGGGCGGAGGCGTTGTTCCCATCATCCTTGTTATATATCTCTGGAGCAAAGCTGAAAAACCGGAAATAAGCAGGTCTGTTACGGCCCTTCTTATTACGGCCGTGGTTGTTTATGCCACGATGAAGATCATGCCCCTGGAGCCCACATATAACTTTTTTTTGGATCCGCTATATATAATTGCCATCATTGCCGGTGTGGTAGCTTATATTACCGGTAGAAGCAGGAGGGGATCCTTTATTGCCGGGACCATGGCTATAGTGCTGAGTGATATTGCCGCACAGGTGGAAAATGCTTTTGCCGGGGTCAGATCGTCTGTAACTATCGGAGGAGCCGGGGTTTTTGATGCCGTGGTAATCGCCGGTTTAATTGCTCTCGGCCTGGCGGAATTTGTGGGAGAAACGGTGGAAAGGGTTAGTCTTGAATTAAAGGGAGCTAAAAAAGAAGATCAAAATAATAAGGATTTCCACGGGGAAAATCCTCCGGAATCAAAACAGGAAAACCGTCCGGAGGAATGAAATGTTTTGTGCCGGATCAATCATTATTTTACGGGGTAGGTGTTTATAATAAACGGTTTAAAAAATTCCAGAAAAAACATTTTCTTATGCCTGATATTTTTAATCGTGTTCCTGATTGGCGGAAATTTAACTTGCTCCGGGGTTGAAGCGGAGGATTTCTTTGAACTTAAAGAACTGGATGAGCGGACCGATGGTTTTTTCATAATGAAAGACATGCAGACCAGCGAAACAATCATGCGCACCGCGAGAATTATTCATCCCGGGGACGAGTATATCAGCAGTAAAAATAAGTTTTATCGTGTGGAAAGAATAGAGGGAGATATAGCCTGGGCGCATTTTATAGAAGATATAAAGCTTTTCGAGGTAAATGTGGAAGAGGTTTTAAATTCATTGATGATTAAGGGCGGTACCTTCCAGGAAGGGCAGCCCCAAAGGAGGGACATCCTGCTGGGGGTTTACCATTCCCACGGCGCCGAATCCTATGTGCCCTCAGATGGTACAGAAAGCATTCTCCAGGGCGGCGGCATTTTAGATGTAGGTAGGGCTTTCAGTGAAGCTTTACGGGAAAAAGGGTTGAATGTTAATTATTCCCCGGAAACACATGTGCCCCATGACGCCGGTACCTATCACAGGTCCAGGAGAACCGCGGAGGAGTTATTAAGACAGGGATCAAGCTCCATTTTTGATATTCACCGCGATGCTGTTCCCGCTGAAGAATATATCGGGACTGTTGACGGCAGGCCCACCGTACAGCTGCAGTTTGTTGTCGGTCGTCAGAATCAAAACGCCCAGGCTAACAGGGACTTTGCGGAAAGCCTTAAAAAGGTAACTGATGATATCCACCCCGGGTTAATCAAGGGTATTTTTCTGGCCAGGGCTAACTACAACCAGGATATGTTGCCCCTGGCTATGCTGGTAGAAGTGGGAAGCCACGAGAATACCAGAGAAGGGGCGGAAAGATCTGTAGCCCTCTTTAGCGATGCGGTAGGTGCTTACTTCCTGGGGCGAGAAGGACAGCGGGCCAGGCAAGGAGTCGGGGCGACAGCTTTAAGAAGTATCCTATGGGTTATCTTTATTGTTGCAGTTGTCCTGGGTGTTTACCTTTTGATCAGTAATGAAAATATTGATGAATTACGAGCCAAATTAAGACACTTTTTTAGCAAAGAATTTGCCGAATTTAGGAGCAGAAAAAGAAAAGGTGGGGGAGATAATGGAGCCGGGGAATAGGAGGGACGGGAAAAGAGATGTTGGATGCTCCTTATTTACGGGCAATATTCAACGGGGTTCTTATTGGTAATTTAATTCGTTATTTTATGCTCAGGAGAGACTACCGCCAGTATCCGAGCTATCCTCACGGTGTGGTTACTCACCTTTCGCTGGGTTTTATAGCTGCTGTTATAGGTTCTGTAGCTGTACCGGTTTTAATTGAGAAGGAATTTATGGCGGTTACGTTTCTTACTCTGGCGGCAACACAGTTTAGAGAAGTACGTGATATGGAAAGAGAAATGTTACAGCACCTGGACCAAGCAAGGCTGGTTTCGAGGGGTCCTGATTATATTGAAGGAATAGCCAGGGTGTTCGAGGCTCGCAATTACCTGGTTATGTTTACATCTTTACTGGTAGGAGGAATAACTTACCGGAGTAATATTTTCTATGGAATGGTAGCCGGTATTATTGCTTTTCTTGTTTCCAGGAAATTAATGGGCGGAAGAGTTATAGCACAGATTGCTCAAGTTCGGGAGGGTAAGGTACACTTTAAAGGAGCTAACCTCTTTGTGGAAGACATCCACTTTATGAACTTGGGAACTGACAGTGTCAAAGAAACTTATCTGGAACGAGGTCTGGGAGTAATAATCGAACCATTTGACGATGATGCTCGTGCCACACTTTCCAGTAACGGGCAGCGTATGGCCATTGCTCATGATGCTGCTGCTTTACTGGGCATTTATAAAGATGTCGATACGGCTGAGTTTACACCTATCGTCCGCAGGGACCTTGATACGGGAAGAGTGGGCCTGGTAATTGTTCCAATTGAAAGAGATATTGAGTTTTTACTGGAGGCTGTTAAAAGAGTTCCAGTACTGGAAAGTGCTTACAGAGCTCCTTTAAAAACCTATATCGGACGTAAGGCTTCTGATTAATAAAGAAGGGAGCGGTTGAAGTGGAGCTAAACAAATTTATCCTGGCGATTATCGCTCTGGAACCGGAAAAGGTTGGTGGGTGCGGAGCACCCATTTTTTATGCCGTAAACAGAGAAGAACAGGATAAAATTGCCATTACCCTGGCCCGGATAACTGAGGGCGTAGTACATGACCTCGAAAACGGAACTTATATTATCGTCAAGCATTAAGGAGGTTTTATGAAAATTATTTACCATTGTTATGGTGGGACACATTCCTCTGTTTTGGCGGCTGCTCTTCACCTGGATATTTTAGATGGAGAAAAATTTCCTTCGTTCCGGGAATTACTGTCCTGCCCTTATTTTGATAAAGTAAAAAGTAAAGATGTGGGAAAGATTTTTTTTATGGGCAAAGATGAGAAAGGCCATGAAGTTTTTGTTATGGGCTGCAGGAATGCCGGTCCACTGGTGGAAACAGTCCTAAAGGACTTCGGCAGCATCATGAATATTGATCCCGGTGAAGTTATCCTTGCCAGCACAATGCCCTGCCTAAACATACTAATGAAGCTGGGCGGCTTGTTGTCGAGGAGTCTGAACCTGGTAACAGCAGGACGCATTTTTCTATTTCCCGGCTGTATGCTGGCTTACGGTAAAATTAAGAAAGTTGTGGAGCAGGTAAAAAGCAAGCCCGGGTGAGTACCTTTCTCCACCGGCAACCTTGACAGAAAGTAAAGTACATAGGATAATGAGTATAAATTTGTATATTGGGGGGAGGCAGCTGTCAGTTAAATACCAGGGGAGAAAAACAATGCAGCGGGGCTT
This sequence comes from Dethiobacter sp., assembly GCA_003605065.1. Classification (GTDB taxonomy): domain Bacteria; phylum Bacillota; class Dethiobacteria; order DTU022; family UBA8154; genus UBA9862. The sequence continues at coordinate 48,846 of QZJM01000070.1, forward strand.
TACAATTTCACGTGTTAAAAAAGATTCTCCGGCTGCTAAAGCTGGTATTAAAGCAGGAGATTTTCTTGTTAAGATAAATGATTCCTATTTTCATGATATCCTTGATTATTATTATCTTTGTTCCGGGCAGAGGGTAATTCTTTCTGTATATACTAAAAAAGGCCATTTTACCGAGATTGAAATCAGAAAGAATTATGATCAGAAGCTGGGATTAGAATTCTGTTCTCCCACTTTTGGTCCTATGCGGTGCTGCCAGAATCACTGTGTGTTTTGTTTTATAGATCAGCAGCCTCCCGGAATGCGCCTTTCTTTGTATGAGAAGGATGATGATTACCGTCTTTCCTTTTTTCACGGGAACTATATTACTCTCACCAATACGGGTGATCTTGACCTGAAAAGAATTATACGAAGGGGGATCTCTCCCCTGTACGTTTCCATACACTGCACTGATCCCGCTATTCGCCGTAAAATGATGGGAAATGGTGCTGCCGGGGATATTTGGGGACAGTTAAAGAAACTGGTGCGCGGCGGCGTGGAAATTCACGGGCAGGTGGTTGTCTGCCCCGGCCTTAACGACGGTACGGTTTTAAAGAAAACTGTTGAGGATCTTTCCCTCCTGTGCCCTGGTTTAAAAACCGTGGCTCTTGTTCCTGTTGGTTTGACCAGGTACCGCCAAAAACTTGCTCCCCTTCGCAGTATTTCGCCCGGGGAAGCCTGCAGCATTGTCGAAGAGTACACGGCCATGCAGGAACGTTTTCAGGAACAGTGGGGAACGCCGTTTATATATCTTGCAGATGAGTTATATCTTCTCTCTGGCAGGCCTCTTCCCCCCCATGAACATTACGGGATGTATCAACAGTTAGAGAATGGGGTGGGGCTGGGAAGGTTGTTTTTGAATGAGGTTGAGGAATGGAAAAAGCATTCAATTTTACCGCCCCTGCCTCGAAAAATGGAGATATCCCTGGTAACCGGTCAATCCGGGGGATCATTCTTAAAAATATTTAGGGGTGAATTAGAGAAAATCGGGGGTTTAAAAACATACCTGCATATTCTCCCTAATGTTTTTTGGGGAGGAAATGTTACAGTTACAGGACTGCTTACTGGCAGTGACCTGCTTTTGGGCTTAAGACGGAAAAAGTTAGGAGAGGTTGTGTTTATTCCCGCAGTTATGCTTAAAGAGGGAACCAGGCTTTTCCTGGATAATATCCATCTGGAGTTCCTGTCCACCAGGTTAAAAGTTCCCCTTGTTCCCGTTACCGGCCTGGAGGAAATCAGGAATCACCTTGTAAAAAAAGTACTAACCGTTGCAGGCTAAAGGAGAGGTATTTTTGTCTAATCCGCTGGTGGCTTTAGTGGGACGACCTAACGTAGGAAAATCAACTCTTTTTAACCGTCTGGTGGGAGGAAGAAAAGCTATTGAAGAAAAGATCCCAGGAGTAACCAGGGACCGCCTGTACGGACGTTCCAGTTGGTTGGATAAGGAATTTCTGGTGATAGATACCGGTGGCTTAACTCTTTCCGGGAAGGAAGAAATGGAGCTACAGGTTCAGAAACAGGTCCAGTTGGCCATGGAAGAAGCTGTAGTTATTGTTTTCCTGGTGGATGGGCGCCAGGGTCTCACCTATCTCGATGAAGAAATAGCCGGCATGTTACGACGCCAGGGGAAACCTGTCATCCTGGCCGTTAATAAAATTGATTCCATGGAGCAAAGTTTTGCCGAGTTTTATAAACTGGGTCTGAATGATCCACTGCCAATTTCGGCCGCCCATGGGTTAAATATCGGAGATCTTCTGGATAAAATCGTTTCTTTCTTTCCGTCCCTTCCGGGCGAAAACCGGCAAGAAGATGAGGTTATACGCATAGCTGTAGTGGGCCGTCCCAATGTGGGGAAGTCTTCATTCGTAAATGCTTTGCTGGGAGAGGATCGGATAATAGTAAGCCAGGAACCGGGGACTACAAGAGATGCCATCGATACATGGCTGCAACGGGAAGGGAACAAATACATACTTGTCGATACGGCCGGTATACGTAAGAAAAGCAAGGTTTTTGAAAACGTGGAATATTATAGCGTCATACGCTCCTTGAAGGCCATAGATAGTGCCGATATAGCTTTTCTGCTGTTGGAGGCCCCTGAAGGGGTAACGGAACAGGACCAAAAGATTGCCGGTTATATCCTGGAAAGTGGAAAAGCTTTGGTAGTTGCCCTGAATAAATGGGATCTGCTTAAACAACAGCGGCAAGAAGGACGTGTTGAAGAAATAGTAAGCGACGCCAGGGATGCTTTAAAATTTGTTTCCTACGCTCCAATCGTATTTACCTCGATTCACGAACCCCGTCGTTTAAAAAATTTATTTGAACTTTTTCAAAAAGTTTATAAAAATTATAGTACACGAATTCCCACTCCGTTACTAAATAAGCTTTTAGCTGATGCCCAGGGGGTCAACCCTTTGCCCGCATCGAAAGGGAAAATAGGTAAAATATACTACTGGACGCAGTCTGCTATCAAACCGCCCACTTTTGTACTTTTTGTTAACAATTCCTCTTTGATACATTTTTCCTATCTGAGGTACCTGGAAAATCGCTTAAGGGAGGCCTTTGATTTTAAGGGCTCCCCTGTAAGGCTGCTGGTCAGATCCCGTAAAAGGAAGGAGTGAAACAAATTGGGTGTTTTTCTCGTGATATTTTCTTATTTATTGGGTTCTATTTCTTTTAGCTATTTGCTTTCTAAAGGAATAAAAGGGGTGGACATCCGTAAAGTGGGAAGCGGCAATGCGGGCGCTACCAATATCTCCAGGGTTTTAGGCTTAAAATTTGCCGTACTGGTCTTATTCCTGGACGCTTTAAAGGGACTTATTGTTATTCTCCTGGCCTCTCACCTCACCACGGAAAGCCGGCTTATCCTGCTGTGTGGTGGAACTGTAATCATTGGTCACAACTGGCCTGTATTTTTTAACTTTAAGGGTGGGCGTGGTGCTGCCACAACACTGGGTGTTTTTTTCGGGTTAGCACCCATACCGACACTGTTTGTATTTTTACTTTTTATAATAATTATCCTGTTAACGCGCTATGTATCCCTTGGTTCTATTATAGGGGCAATAGCTATTCCAGTGGCCATGTTACTTTTACATTATCCCCGTGATTATTTTATTTTCGGGCTGTTAGTTTGCCTGCTGCTGCTGTGGAGACATTTTTCCAATATCAAGAGGCTTATACAGGGTAAAGAATCTAAATTGGGCGAAAAGGCTAACAATTATTAATTAAAAAGAAAGGTAAGTACCCATGAACATAGGTGTTATCGGAGCGGGAAGCTGGGGAACATCCCTGGCCATACTGCTGGGAGATAAAGGCTTTAATGTTACCCTCTGGGTGCGGAGAGAAGAATTACTACAAAAAATGGTACAAGCCCGTGAAAACAGCGATTATTTACCGGGTGTTACTTTGCTTGCAGGGATAAAATTGACCCATAATCTGCCAAATGCTGTTCATGGGAAAGATTTAATTGTTCTGGCCGTTCCTTCCCACGTTGTCGGAGAGATCGTAGCCAAAATTAAAGTTTTTATACAAGAGGAAACTGTTATTGTCAATACGGCCAAAGGTCTGGCTGAAAGGTCTTTAAAACGCTTGTCCGAAGTAATCATGGAGGGGCTTTGGCCTGATATTCCCTGTAAGGTTGCTATTTTATCGGGACCCAACCATGCGGAGGAAGTAAGCCGCTTTATACCGACGGTGACCGTAGTCGCTGCCAACGATCAGACCGTGGCGGAAAAAGTGCAGGATATCTTTATGACGCCATATTTCAGGGTTTATACTAATCCTGATATCATAGGGGTAGAGCTGGGTGGGGCCCTTAAAAATATAATTGCTTTGGGAGCAGGGGTCTGTGACGGTTTAAATTACGGAGACAATACCAAAGCAGCTCTCTTAACAAGGGGTTTGGTGGAAATTACACGCCTGGGCCTCGCCCTGGGAGCCAGGCAGGGAACTTTCAGCGGCTTGACAGGGATAGGAGACCTTATTGTGACATGTACCAGTCCTCACAGCAGAAACCGCTATGTGGGGATGATGTTGGGCAAAGGTCACTCCCTGGAAGAGATAACTGCTTCAATGAAGATGGTGGCGGAGGGGATTAAGACAACCAGGGCTGCTTACGAGCTGTCCTGTAAATACGGTGTGGAAATGCCCATCACAAAAGAAGTATACTCAATTTTATTCCAGGGAAGAGAACCCCGGGAAGCGGTAAAGAACCTTATGAGGAGACAGAAGAAACATGAAATCGAAGAGATAGCTTTCGATTAGGAGTCTTTGGTAAAACTTGCAGACTGAACAATGGTAACTTTTCCACTCAGAGTGGGAAAGGAGCGTACCATGTTAAGTTTGGAACATTTACATACATCGTTGTGACCCGCAGGGTCGTGGTAATTAAATAAGCATAAGCATTGTGAACCTGTTATGTGATAAAAAACAGACAGGTTTTTCTTTATTTAATGTAATATTGTCCTTTTATCTTCATATAAATATAACGTTAAAACATTTCTTGTTGTAACTTTGCCTGTAATTAAAGGAGGGGAGAAGTTGTGAAGTTCGACCTTTTTAAGGATATTATCGAACGAACTGGAGGTGATATTTATTTAGGTGTTGTAGGTCCGGTCAGAACGGGTAAATCAACCTTTATTAAAAAGTTTATGGAAATGCTTGTTCTCCCCAATATCGATAACCCTCACGTTTTGGAAAGAACCAAGGATGAATTGCCCCAGGGCAGTGCCGGTAAGACGATTATGACTACCGAACCGAAATTTATTCCGGATGAGGCTATAGAAATCAAGTTAGCAGAAAATATCACGATGAGAGTAAGACTGGTAGACTGTGTAGGTTACACTGTCCCCGGAGCGGTGGGTTACGATGATGAGGGGAAACGTCGCATGGTTTCCACTCCCTGGTTTGACGAACCAATTCCGTTTGAAGAAGCTGCAGAGACTGGTACCCGCAAGGTTATACAGGACCATTCCACCATAGGAATCGTTGTTACTACTGATGGGACAATTACGGATATCTCCAGAGAAAGTTATGTGAATGCTGAAAAAAGAGTTGTTAACGAGCTAAAAGAAATTGGAAAGCCTTTTGTCGTAGTCCTTAATTCCACCAAACCTTTTTCCCAGAGCACATTACAGCTCAAAGATGAGCTCTCAGAGAAATATGAAGTGCCGGTTGTTTCTCTAAACTGCCTGGAATTGAGTGAGAGCGATATCAACCTTTTATTTAAAGAAGTCCTCTACGAGTTTCCTGTCCAGGAGATCAGTATAAATTTACCCCCCTGGGTTGAGGTGCTGGGGCCTTCTCATCAGGTGGCCGTTGAATACACTGATGCTATCCGGGAACATCTCCTCAGCGTAGAACGTTTAAGGGACGTTGAGGCTGCCGTGGAGGAAATTAAGAAGTATGATATTGTGGAAGAGGTTTTTATCAGAAACATTGAACTGGGCAGCGGTTATGCTCTGGTTGAAATTACTGCTCCGCAGGCTCTCTATGAAAAGATACTTTCCGATATTTGTGGAGTGGAAATTGAAGACCAGGCCGACCTTTTAAGAGTAATGAAAGATTTTGCTTATGCCAGGAAAGAATATGATAAGATCGCACAGGCCCTGGAAGACGTTAAAGAAAAAGGTTACGGCATTGTGCCTCCTTTCCTGGAGGAAATTTCCCTGGAGGAACCGGAAATCATACGACAGGGAAGCCGTTTTGGTGTCCGCCTCCAGGCCAGCGCTCCCTCTTTGCATATTGTTCGCGTAGATATTAAATCGGAATTTACTCCTATTGTGGGGTCGGAGAAACAAAGTGAAGAACTGGTAAATTACCTTGTAGACGAATTTGCTGAAAATCCGGAAAAACTATGGGAATCAAATTTATTTGGGAAATCACTATATGAACTGGTAAAAGACGGTATTTCCGGAAAATTAAGCAATATGCCGCCCAATGCCCAGCAAAAGCTGAGGGAGACCCTGGAGAAAATCATCAATGAAGGCAGCGGAGGCTTGATTGTTATAATCCTATAGTATTCTGGGTGTGTATATTAATAATAAAATGGAACTTCAAGAAAGAAGCACTTCTTGCAGAGAGGTGCTTTTTTGTTTAAATTGTGTAAAAGAGGTTAATTAAAGGTGGCCGGCTCCTGATCTTTCATCCAAAATAAAAGGTGAAAATATTTCTATAATACTATAATTTTGAACAGCGGTTTCTTACACCAAAACCTGTAAGGCCTGAGGAAGTATTTCAATTTCCACGGGAGCTTTCCCGGGTTGTTCGCCGTCAAGTTCCAGCAGAACGTCCTCAGGCGAAGTGATGAATACTTTTTTAGCCCGCATAAATTCTACACCGCTGATGGATAGATGTGTCCCTTTATAAACCCGGGAAAGATTAGCCAAAAGTTTTATTTTACTCATGTCATGTATAAAAAGAACATCAAGAAGAGCATCGTCCGGTTCGGCCAGGGGTGCTATTTTCATTCCACCGCCGAAATATTGACCATTAGCAAGGACTAAAGTAGTAATTTTACCCTGTCTTTTAATTTTTCCATCAATAACTGCCGATATTTCTTTGTTTTTATAAAGAAAAAGGGAAACGATCGTCCCATAAATAAAGGAAAGTCTCCCTCCCAGGATTTTGGAGGTTTTGTTCACACGGGCAGCCGTTTCTCCTCCCAGACCTATATCCGTGATATTGCAGAAATAGCGGCTGGTTTTTTCACCATTCGGAAGGACAAAGCGGGCCAATCCTAGATCGATAAGGCGACTTTTTCCTCTGATTAATGTTTCCACGGCCCGGTTAATTTCTCTTGGTATGCCCAGAGTTCTGATAAAATCGCTGCCGGTACCAACAGAAATAATTCCCAGAACACTTCTATTTCTTTTATTATATTCAACTTCAAAAAAACCGTTTACTACTTCATTTAAAGTACCGTCTCCACCTACACAGACCAGGGTTTTGTACTCATCATTTAAAGCTTTCTGTGTAATAACAGTTGCTTTCCCGGGCCCACCGGTCGCCCTAAAGTCGAAATGTAGCCCCTTTGCCTGCATAATATTTTTGATATAAGGCCAGCGCCGTCCTGTTTTTCCGTTTGCTGCGGCGGGGTTAACGACTACCATCATTCTGTTATCATCCATGCTTATGTACTCCTGTATTATTTATAAACCTGTTTTCAGATTTGATATATTATTCGCCGGGGGTTTATTTATTCCTGCATTTCAAAAATTTTGAGATAGCTTTTAATGCTTTCATTAAACAGTAAAAGGAAATATAGTAAATATAATGCTTTTTCAGGAATATAATTCATGTTGTGACAGCTGCGGATGGTTGATATAATTCAACCGAATAAAGAAAAGAAAGGGGGAAACCCGATGCGATTCCTTGCCAATTTATTTGCCGGGAAAATCTGTATTGATCCTGGTACTGTTAATACTTCGGTTTTCATTAAAGGTAAAGGAATCGTGCTGCGCCAGCCTTCAGTAGTAGCATTGCAAAATAATGGTTCGGTATTGGCTGTTGGTGACGAAGCTAAAAAAATGATTGGGCGTACTCCCCAAAATATTACGATAGTCAGGCCTATTAAGAACGGTGTTGTGGCCAATTTTGATTTAACCAGGATTATGTTTAAGCATTTTTTCTCTAAATTATTTTACCTGCATGCTGTTCCCATACCACAAGTCACCGTTCCGCTTTCCCTCGGCGTTACAGATATAGAAAGAAGAGCATTACAAGAAGCTATCAAACAGGCTGGAGCAAAAGAAGTAACTTTTATTGAAGCCCCCATGGCTGCTGCATTAGGTGCAAATTTACCAGTAGATGATTACAGGGGAGCTATGATCGTAAATCTAGGGGGAGGAACATCCGAAGTCGCCGTTATCTCACTGGGGGGCATTGTAACCAGCAGCTGCCTTCGTTTTGGTGGAGAAAATATGGATGAAACCATCATAAAGTATATCAGAAAAAAACATTACCTGGTGATCGGGGAAAGAACGGCAGAAGAAATTAAAATTACAATTGGTTCGTCCTGCTGTAGGGCAGAGGAATATATGGATATCAGGGGCAAGGATCTGATCAGTAGATTACCCGGATCTCTTACCATAAGTTCCAGTGAAATACAAAAGGTCCTGGCTGAGAACATTGCGGTTATTTTAAAAAACATAAGGGATACCCTGGAGAGAACGCCACTGGAATTAGCATTTGATATTATGAAAACAGGCATCACCTTGACCGGCGGAGGGGCTCTTCTGAAAGGTTTTAGCAAAGCAGTGGCAGAGGCTACGGGGATGCCTGCACAACTGGCAGAAAAACCCCTGGACTGCAACGTTTTGGGTGCAGGGAAAATTGTTAAAGATCCGGAACTTTTTAAAAAAATAGCGGTTATTCCCCAGGAAGCCCCGTAAATCAGGTTTTTTGTAATTGTGAATTCTTTATTTAAGGAACAAAATAACAGGTTTAAACGTCTTATTTTATAGAACACAGGAAGAGGGGAAAAATTTTTACCGGCTGCCCGAATTAATAATTAAAAACGTGCTATGAAAAGCCAAAGGAGGAAAAACCATGAAAAGACTATTTATCGTTTTCCTGACAATTGCAACTGCTTTATTATTTGCCGGATGCGGAACGGTTAACAAGCCCGGTGCCACGGAACCTCTGGAGTATGAAATTGTGGAAGAAACTGATTCTCTGCCTCAGGATATTAGCGGCATTATCGAGCACTTAAAAATCCACCGGGGATATTTTGTCTTTACCCCGCAAGACTATGATACGGGAAAAGATATTTACTTATTGATCTCTTCAGGAGAAAAACCTACCGGTGGTTATACTATCGAAGTGGATTCTTTAATTGTCCAGAACGGAGCCCTAAAAATAACAGTTGAAGAAAGGAAACCTGCCAAAGAAGACTTGGTGATTCAAGTCTTAACATATCCCTTTGTCGTAGTAAAAATTTTTGATTCTTATGAAAACTACAACATCATAAATAAAGAAAATATTAAGTTTGAAGAAATATCTTCTGAAAGTATCCCTTTGATTATAGAGAAAAGCGGAAAATATGTTGGCCAGATTGATAATAATTTTATAGAAATAGAAGTTGACGGCAAGGCGATGTCATTTATGATATCACAGGAATTTTCCCCGTTTCTTGAACTTCTGAATACAGGAGACAATATTCTATTCTCTTATTATGAAAATGCCAACGGGCAGCTGGAAATTACCAACCTGAATAATACATAAGCATGGATCCCTATGATGCCACATTTTACCAGATCAGGGGTATTATTTACGAAAAACGGGGTCAGCCTGAAAAGGCCATACTTGATTTCTGTAAAGCTGTTATTTTAACTACTCCTATTTATTTATTGTTCCCGTGCATTTAACCGCGCAAGCGGAAGTATGTGGCGCTTTACCTTTAAACAGGATGGGCAGCACACAGCGTGCAGTAACGGCAGTAAGCACCACCACTCCCCCCACCAGGGCCCAGAGGCCCGGAGTTTCCGCGATGAACAACAATACCCAAACGGGATTAAGTATTGGTTCAACTACAGGTATCAGGATCGCGTCAAGTGCCGTTACATGTTTAATGGCGATAGAGTAAAGGATATATGACAGTCCCAGTTGAAACACACCCAGCACTGAGAGAACGATCCATCCTGTCAGATCCGGCAGCTGCTGGCCGGGCAAGAAAGGTATCGCAATTAGTGCCGTGAGAATGTTACCGAAAAACACCGATTCCAGCGGGGAATCGTTTTTTTGTTTACGCAAGAAAAGAATAAGGGCCGCAAAACTTAAACCGCTCAAAATGGCCATGATATTGCCCAGCATGTTGCCGGGGGTCAAATCGTCCCTAAAGAAAAGAAACATTCCTGCGATCACAGTAAGAACAGTAACCCAGTCCGCCGGCCCTGTGCGCTCTTTCAAGAACCAGGCACCAAACAGAGCTACATAGACTGGTGCCGTATACTGCAGCAGTATGGCATTGGCTGCCGTTGTCATTTTGGTTGCAGCCACAAACAAAATTACTGTGGCAGCATAGGCCACGGCCCCACCAATCTGCGCTGTGGTTCCCCTCCATTTGGGTTTGCGAATTACGGTCAAAAATAATAGCGATGCAATGGCACTACGTGTACCTGCTATGGCAATGGGGTGCCAGGGAACCAGTTTAATCAGAATTCCACCCATGCTCCATAACACCGCGGTGATAACAAGGTAAATGACGGCTCTGGAGCGTCCGAAATCTTTCCCTGTGGCCAGCAAACTTACCATTTAATTATCCCTTTTTAAGTGTATTTAATTAAAAGTCTCGCCTTACATCTTATCATTTATATGGCAGGTGGGAAACCCCAAAAATATTAAAGGATTTCATATAGATCGTGTGGAATATGGCTTAAAGCCTATACCTCACTAAAACCAGGGTGGGAGGTATTTTCATGTGCGACACCATGGTGGCTCTGGGTAATTCTACAAAGGATGGTTCGGTCATTTTTGCCAAAAACAGCGACCGACAGCCCAATGAACCCCTGATCATGGTCAGAGTTCCCCGGAAGCAGTATCAAAAGGGTATGAAGGTCCAGTGTACTTATATTGAGATCGACCAGGCCGAAGAGACCTATGAAGTTTTTCTTTTAAAGCCTTCATGGATATGGGGATGTGAAATGGGCTGTAACGAATTCGGCCTCAATATAGGAAACGAAGCAGTCTTCACGAAGGAAAAGTATGGAGAAGACAGGCTTCTGGGCATGGATATGATCCGCATTGCCCTGGAGAGGTGCAGGACAAGTGATGAGGCCCTTGAGATGATTATAGGGCTTTTAGGCACATACGGCCAGGGGGGAAACTGCGGGTATGAAAAAAAGTTCACCTACCATAACTCCTTCCTTATTGCGGATAAGAGCTCTGCCTGGGTCCTGGAGACTGCCGGGGAATACTGGGCTGCAGAGAAGGTCAAAGATGTGAGGAGCATCTCAAACTGCCTGACCATCGGCAGCAGATTTGACAGGTGCCATCCTGATCTAGTCAAGCATGCTGTAGATAAGAGATGGTGCAAAGGTGAAGAGGATTTTAACTTTGCAAGGTGCTACAGTAACCATCTGATTACAAAATTCAGCGGTTCCCTACAGAGGTTGAATACCGGTAAAAGCATCCTGGAAAAGGAAAAGGGACGTATAACTGCTGTCACTATGAAAAATATACTAAGGTGTCATGAAGACGGACTTGAGGGAAAGCAGTTTACAAAGCACTCGCTAAAAAGTATCTGTATGCACGCCGGCTTTCCAATAGGCGACCATACTACTGGAAGCTATATCGCAACTCTCAATGAAAAAACATGCAGTTACCTGATAACAGGAAGCTCATCACCGTGCCTGGCTGTCTTTAAGCCCTTCTGGATGATAGATGGAGAACACTTCACTTTCAAAGAGGGTGAAGAGAAAGCCGCTATAGATTTCTGGAGAAAAAGAGAAAGGCTTCACAGGTATGTAATAGAAAACAGAATTCCCACCCTTGAGTCGTATCTGGTTGAAAGGGACAGCCTCGAAGAAAGTTTTGATAAAATAATAGCTTCCCTTGATTTTGATGTGAAAGATGAAGGCCGGTTATCAAAAATAATGAACTATACCATGGACGCAGAAGAGAAGCTTATCGACAAGACCTTAAGCTCGGTCCTGGATAAGCCGGGAAAAATAAATGGGGGGCTTTACTTCAGGCATTACTGGAAAAAACAGACCGGTAACCTGTATAAACTAAGGACTGTAAAAAGATCATAAGGGAATTGGAAAATGAAATTATTCAAATGGAAATTATTGCTGCTGATTTCCGAGATGCTTCAGAAGTGTATAAGATAGCAGTGAATCGATGCGTCATTAATTAATAATGCTCTTAAATTCGCGTAGGTAAAAGGAATCTTAACATTTTTGAACTTCTTTCCTGGAAAGAAGTAAGTTTTTGCTTGTTTTTACATAAAAGGCACTCTTTACGAGTGCCTATATTTTCATGGTCGGAGCGACTGGATTTGAACCAGCGACCTCTTGACCCCCAGTCAAGCGCGCTACCAAGCTGCGCCACGCCCCGTTAATTATTAATTCTACCATTCTAAGACCATAAAGTCAACAACCGGGAAGCAAGATTTCGTGTTCTTGCCGAACATTTTAAGGAATTTTCTCTTTGTAGGGGTGATGTTCTGTTTAATTTTAGATTAAGTGTGATTTGAGAAAAAATATGATATGATCACAAAGATCTGGTACAGTATTTTGTAAATGCTATTGTATTGTAAAAATATAATGTGGAGGTACATAAATGGCAAATGCTTGTGGCAACACCAAAATCGATATTGGTAAGGCTTGTAACTGTTCCTATTCCCCTTGCAGCAGGAAAGGGCTCTGCTGTGAATGCCTGCATTACCACCGTTTAAGAAAAGAACTTCCAGCCTGTTACTTTAATGTGGATGATGAAAAAAGTTATGACCGGAGTATAAAACATTATATAAGCAAACATAAATAGAACTTTTGAAGCCATTAAGTTGCATTGGTAAAATTTTAAAAATCACAATTTAACCCTGTTTACAGCGATTAAGTCTTATTAGCAACCGTAATACATAAACAGCATATCTTTTCTTAAAAAAATTTCCTGTAATCATTGACTTTTTCACTTAATTTGTTAAAATTTAATTTGACCTTTAATACAAAATTTTAAAAAGGGGGTTTTGAAAATGCGCGCTTTAGGCCGTCACGTTCTAGCTGAATTTTATGGGTGTTCTCCAGATATACTAAACAATACAGCCAAAATCGAACAAATAATGGTTAATGCAGCCCTGGAGGCTGGAGCTGAAATTAGGGAAGTTGTCTTCCATGAGTTTACTCCGCAAGGAGTAAGCGGCGTTGTGGTAATATCCGAATCACATCTGGCTATTCACACATGGCCCGAGTTTGGATATGCTGCAGTGGATGTATTTACTTGTGGGACTACTGTAGATCCCTGGGTGTCGTGCTACTATTTAAAGAAGCACTTTACTGCCGAGCGTATGGCGGCCAAGGAAATAAAACGCGGCATTTTCGAACTAAATGATGCTGAAATAAGCCCTATACAGCAAAAATCTGCTGTATAGGAACAAGAAGGGGGCCTGTCCTTGCCATCTCTAATCTGGAAATGGTTTATTGAGCATACCCATCCTACCCAAGCGCACATGTTCGGCGTGGAAAGGTATATTTACAATGGCCAAACCCCATTTCAGAGCGTAGAGATCGTGGATACGGATTTTTTCGGTCGTTGTCTGATTGTTGACGGGAAAATCCAGTCAGCACAATTGGATGAATATATTTATCATGAAGCACTAATCCACCCCGCTATGGTCATGCATCCGGTGCCCAGAAAAGTTATGGTTATTGGTGGAGGAGAGGGAGCCGTTTTAAGGGAGATATTAAAACATCCCTCTGTAGAGAGGCTGTTAATGGTCGATATTGACAGCGAAGTAGTTGAGCTTTGTAAACAGTATTTGCCGGAATGGAGTCGGGGAGCCTTTGATAATCCCAAGGTAGAGACGTGTTATATGGATGCCCGTAAATATCTGGAGCAAAACGAAGATAAATGGGATATCATATTCATTGATCTCACAGAGCCACTGGATGACAGTCCTTCGTACCTGCTGTTTACAAAGGAATTTTACCAATTGGTAACTCAAAGGATTAAAAACGGGGGAAGTATAGCGCTGCAGGCCGGCAATTTAAATCCCAGGCTGTTCGAGTGCCATGGCGCGATTTATAATACTTTAAAACTTGTCTTTAAAAACGTGGACTCCTATGGAGCTTTTATTCCTTCTTACGATTCCAGGTGGGGTTTTATCCATGCTTCTCAGGAGTCCAGTGCCCCGAAATTTACCCCTTTGATGATTGATGAATGTCTTAAGGAAAGAAACATCAACGATTTACGCTTTTATGACGGTTTAACACATCTCCACATCTTTACGTTAACAAAGGACATGCGTGAATTGCGTTCCAGTGAAAAGCGGATTATCGAAGACAACAATCCTCTTTTCACTTATTAAGAACTCAGGTAAGCTTCTCATCTTTTAGAAAGATAATGAGAAGCTTTTCTTTTATAAAATAAAATTAGCTTCAGAAAGGGGACGACTCTATATGGAAAAAACCTTTGTAATGCTTAAACCGGATGCTATCCAGCGGAACCTGGCCGGTGAGATAATCGGCAGGTTGGAAAAAAGGGGCCTTAAACTGGTAGCTATGAAAATGCTTCGAATAGGTAAAGAAATGGCAGAACAACATTATGGTGAACATCAAGGCAAACCTTTTTTTGACGATCTGGTAAGTTTTATTACCTCCGGGCCGGTGATAGCAATGATCTGGGAAGGGAAACAAGCGGTTCAGGTAACCCGTAAGATGATGGGAAGCACGGATCCACAGGAAGCGTTACCAGGGACTATTCGCGGGGATTATGGACTTTTTACCGGCAATAATATCATACATGGCTCGGATTCCACAGAGAGTGCAGGCAGGGAAATTTCCCTTTTCTTTTCAGAAGAGGAGATAATAACCTACCATAAAGATATGGATTCCTGGATATACGGTTAGTTTAGAATCAGGGTAAAAGGGTATAATGTTTAAAAAATATAACTATTTTGACTATTCAATTGAAATCATAGGTAGGGTATAACCCTAATACTAAGGGTTATTATCCCTTAGGGGCTTTTATTTTTAGTATTTTTCCCGATAGTAAATAATATTAACTTATGGCAATATGATATTGTAATAATAATTTACTATTAGTTGTTATTATATCATCTCGATAGAAGTTATTTGTTAATTTAAAATATTACTAAAGAGATTGTTGTAAAAAAAGGACGTTTTGTTTAAGGACGGGTTTAAGGAATGAAGCCCCGGGTAAGAATTATAATCAAATTAATATAAAAGATATTGAAGAAGAAGTTAATTATTATTTAAAAAAGAAAAAGGATTTTCCTCTATTGTAGATCTATATAGGGCGATTTTTTCTGTACAGAAGAAAAAAACTTTAATGGTATATTACAGAGAAGCTAGAAAAATTAGAGTATAGATAATGTTTCTAGCAATGTTCATGGTTTTTGTTGACTCAAACAGATAAGAGGCAGGTGATGTGATCGAGGGGGAGAAGGAAGTAGAGTAAGTTGAAAATAAACCTGTCCCGTCATGGTTAAATGGAGACTTCATCGGTACGAGGAGGTGAAAAGAACATGGAGTGTTATTACCCACCATCAATGGATAGAGTCATTAAGGAAGTAGAATTTCATCTGGAAAAGAATAAAAATCTTGCACAGATATTTGAGGTTTATAAAGGAATTTTGGCCGTACAGCTTGATATTCTGGACAAGATCAAAACCTCTGTCAATCTTTCAGAAGAAGAGTTGAAAGAATACTTCAGGAATAAAAAGTACCTGATGGCGGACCAAAAAATAGAGATCGATAGCGAACTTTTCAGGAAAATACTCCAGTCAGTGTGTAAAGCAATCAAAGAGGCCAGTCCTGAAGCACCTGTATCTCTTTTGAGACTATCAGAAGCAGAAGTATTTAATGAAGAAAATATTCAGGAATTTCTACGACAAATTGCTTTATACAACAAACAGGAACTGGAAAGTTTTATTGAAGAAAAGGAAATTGATAAGAAAACCGGCTTAGACAGTGAAATAATTGCTTTTGTTATCTTTATGAGCCTGAGCCCTTTTTACAGTGTAAACATGAAAGAGGTTAGGGGAAAAGTAGATTTTTCAAGCTGGCGTCAGAGTTACTGTCCTGTATGCGGCCAAACCGCTGTAATTGCCAAACACCGGAATGAAGACGGAGCAAGAGTTCTGGAGTGCTGGCTCTGTCATGCCGAGTGGGTTTATCCTCGTATGGAGTGTCCTTATTGTAATAACAATGATCAAAAAAAGTTACGCTTTTTTTATGTAACAGGTGACAAGGCACGCCAGGTTCATGTTTGTGAGCAATGTAAAAGGTATCTGAAAACAATTGATAGCAAAATCATGGAAAAGGATGCTCTTTTGGATATCGAAGCAATTGCTACGAGCTATTTAGATGAACTGGCCAAAAAGGAAGGCTATAAACCTCCCATAGAAATGGTTGTTTTAAACTAGGCGGGCACTGAACCTAAAGTTTATTTTTAACCGAAATACCCAATTTAATAAACAATCAGGAAAGGGGTCAAAAAAAATTATTCCAATTTGTTAAAATATTGAAGTGAGGTGAAATATTTTTATGAAGATTTCCCGTAGAAGTTTTTTATGGATTTCTGGTGCCGCCATTACCGGAAGTTTAGCTTTAAAGCTTGGTTGCGCACCGAAGCAGCCACCTGCTGGTCCTGGCGAACCGCAGGTTGAAGCCGAAGATTTGAGAATTAAATATGCTCAAACATCAACTGCTATTTGTCCTATTTGCGGTGTAGGTTGTGGTGTTCTCGTTTACTCGGAAAACGGGAAAATAGTTGCGACGGAGGGCGATCCGGATCATCCCATCAATGAAGGCACACTTTGCAGCAAGGGATCGGCACTATTTAACATGTACTATACTTACGATGTAAAAGGAGAGGCCATCCCCAACCCGCAGCGTATGACCAAGGTTCTTTACCGTGCACCAAAAGCCAAAGATTGGGAAGTAAAAGACTGGAATTGGGCCCTGGAAACGATTGCCGACCGCGTTAAGAAGACCAGGGACGAGTACTTCCAGGAAAAAAACAAAGACGGTGTCACAGTTAACAGGTGTACTGCCCTGGCCTGGCTGGGAAGCGCCATGTGCAACAACGAAGAAAACTACCTCTTCCAAAAATTCGGCCGGGCTCTCGGTATTACAAACTTAGACCATTGTGCCCGTCTCTGACACTCCTCTACCGTTGCCGGTCTTGGCAACACATTCGGCAGGGGAGTAATGACCAACCACTGGATAGATTACAAGAATTCGGATGTCATCATGAATATCGGTGGCAATACCGCAGAGAACCACCCCATTTCCATGAAGTGGGTCCAGAAAGCCCGTGATGAAAGAGGGGCCAAATTAATAGTCGTAGACCCGCGTGTCACCAGGACGGCAGCTGTCGCAGACCTGTATGCACCGATTCGCCCGGGGACAAACATCGCTTTTCTTTCCGGTTTAATTAATTATGCCCTGGAAAAGGACCTGTATCATAAGGAATATGTCCTTAATTATACCAATGCAGCCAGCCTGGTTAACCCGGGATTTGGTTTTAATGACGGGCTTTTTACCGGATCGAAAGCTGCAGAACATGGCCAGTATACTTATGACAAGGCTACCTGGGCTTTCCAGACGGATGCTGAAGGAAAAACTTTAAAGGACCCAACACTGCAGGACCCCAACTGTGTCTTCCAACTCATGAAAAAGCATTATTCCCGCTATGACGTGAAGACAGTTTCTGAAATTACCGGATGCCCGGAAGACAAATTCCGTGAAGTGGCCGATTTATTCTGCAGCACGGGTAAACCGGGTAAGGCAGGCAATATTTTATATGCCATGGGTATAACCCAGTTTACACATGGCTCACAGGGTGTCCGCAGCATTGCTTTACTACAGCTTTTGTTGGGCAACGTAGGTATCGCCGGCGGTGGGGTAAATGCCCAACGCGGCCAGTCCAACGTCCAGGGTGCCTGTGATATGGGGCAGCTTTACCACATCGTAACAGGCTACATGCCCATGCCTGCTGATGCACATAAAGACCTGGCCGGTTACAATGCTACCACTCCCAAGGCGGGTTATTGGACCAACAGGCCCAAGTTCATGGTCAGCATGTTAAAGGCCTGGTATGGCGATAAGGCAACCGCTGATAACGACTTTTGCTTTGATTACCTGCCCAAACTGGACAAGGACCGTTCTCACATGGCTATGTACAAGTACATGGCTCAGGGTGAAGTAAAAGGTATGTTCTGTTTTGCTGACAACCCCGCGGTGGGAGGCCCTACTGCCTTCCGGAAGCGTGAATATGCCAAGAAACTCGACTGGCTGGTGGTATCGGATATCTTTGAAAACGAAACGGCGGCTTTCTGGAAAGCGCCCGGTGAGAACCCGGAAGAAATTGACACGGAAGTATTTCTCTTACCTGCCGCCCTGCATTTCGAGAAAGAAGGTACCATTACCAACAGCGGACGCTGGATCCAGTGGCGCTATAAAGCCCAGGAAGCGCTTGGAGATTCTAAATCCGACCTGTGGATTGTTGACAAGCTGTTTAAAGCAGTACGCAAAGCTTATGCAGCCGGTGGTAAGTTCCCCGCTCCCATCCTGGATATGGTTTGGGACTATGGTGATGATGCCGATGCTGTTAAAGTGGCCATGGAGATTAACGGCTACGATGCATCAGGCGCACTGGTTGAAAACTTCACCAAACTGGCTGATGACGGCTCCACTTCCTGCGGCAGCTGGATCTACAGCGGCTTCTACAACAACGAAAGCGACCCGGCAAGCAAGCGCCGTGAAAAAGAAACCGAAGGAATCGGCAGTAATGCCAGGTGGTCTTTTGCCTGGCCGGTAAACAGGCGTATTGTTTACAACCGCTGCTCTGCTGATCCTGAAGGCAAACCCTGGAATCCCGACCTGCCCGTCTTATGGTGGGATGGAAAAGAATGGAAGCGTAACGACGTGCCTGACTTCAATGCCACTGTTCCGCCGGCAGATACCGCCAAAACGCCGTTTATTATGTCTCCAGAGCTGCAGGCCAGGTTATTTTCTTCGGCCATGGCCGAAGGCCCCTTCCCCGAGCATTACGAGCCGTGGGAGAGCCCGGTTGCTAATAAGATGGGTAAAGTACAATTCAACCCGGTCAGCAAGGTATGGTATCCGGGGGACAATGCCGAAGTGGGCAGTTCAGAATTTCCGTATATCGCTACTTCATATCGTCTTACGGAGCACTACCAGTCCGGGATTATGACCCGCAATATGCCCTGGCTTAATGAGGCTATGCCGGAGATGTTTGTGGAAATCAGCCCGTCTCTGGCCGGAAAAATTGGGGTGAAAAGCGGCGACAAAGTAGTTGTGGAGAGCAAGCGTGCGCAGATCGAATGTAAAGTAGCTGTCACCCCGCGCTTAAAGTCTCTTAAAGTCAACGGTGAAGAGAAGGAAATTGTCGGTATGTTCTTCCACTGGGGCTTCATGGGCCTCTCCAAAGGTGCCTCAGCAAACGACCTGATTCCTTCCATCGGTGATGCGAACACAACCATACCGGAATTCAAGGCATTCCTGTGCAATATAAGGAGGGTGGGATAAATGACAACCAAAGTTAGGCTTATTGATGTTTCTAAATGTGTGGGCTGCAAAGGTTGCCAGGTTTCCTGTAAGAACTGGAACCAACTGCCGGCTACACCGACGGAATTTAGCGGTTCCTATGAGAGCCCTCCTGATCTTTTTCCCAATACCTGGAGCCGTGTAAAATTTAATGAGTATGCGGATAGCGATAAAGTTAAGTTTTACTTCTCCTTCTTCTCCTGCATGCATTGTTCAGATCCAGCCTGCCTGAATATTTGCCCGGTAAAAGCCATTTCCAAGGACAGTCTGGGTTCGGTAAAGGTGGACTTGGGCGTTTGTATAGGCTGTGGTGCCTGCAAGGGCGTTTGTCCCTTTAATGTACCGAGAATAGGCAATAATAAGATGTTTAAATGCACCCTTTGCTCTGCTCGGGTCAGCAATGGCATGGCATCCGCATGTGCCACGGCCTGTCCTACCGGGGCGATCTCTTTAGGGGATGCAGATGAAAAAATTGCTGAAGCAGAGGCCAGAGTAGCTGAATTGAAAAAAAGTGGTTTTGCTAATGCCCGTATTTACGGCAAGGATGAACTCGGTGGTTTGGGAGTGGTTTATGTGTTGACTGACGCTCCTGACAAATACGGCTTACCTGCAGAACCGAAAGTTTCTCTTGCCGACGTTTATTTCTGGAAGGTGGCTCTTGGTCCTGTAAAAACACTGGCCACGGTAGGCCTGGCGGCTGGTGCCCTTTCCGGTTGGCTGCAAATGCGTAAAGAGGAAATCAGGAAGGAACAAGAAGGAAAAGAATAAGAAATATAAATCCTTAGCTAGTTTTAATGGAAAGAATAATTCTAAAGAGGGGAAAGACATCCCCTCTTTTTTTATACCAATCATATGTTGGTTGTCAGTTAGATTTAAATACTGTATAATTTACATAGCTAAACAAGAGGAGATTGGAAAAAAGATGGACAAAATAGGGATTTTAATCGTTGACGATCATGCCGTTTTAAGAACGGGTTTAAGATTATTGCTCGATTCTCAAAAAGATATGGAAATAATCGGAGAAACAGGCAGCGGTATGGAAGCACTTGGAATGGCCGCTGATTTGAAACCCAGGGTAATTTTACTGGACCTGTCCCTTGACGATATTAACGGGCTGGAGATTCTCTCGGAGTTAAAAGCCATTGACCCGTATATTAAAGTATTGGTTTTAACCATGCATGATGATGAGGGTTATCTTCATAAAGTGCTGGAAGGCGGCGGTGACGGCTATATCTTGAAGAAAGCTGCTGATATTGAATTGATTACTGCCATAAGGGCTGTAAACCGTGATGAGATCTTTCTGGATCCATCTTTGACCAGGGCTGTATTAAGAAGTATCTATAACAGTAACAACAGAGACGCACAGGAACACAGCGGAGATGAAGACATATTAAGCAACAGGGAGAAAGAAGTTCTAAAGCTCGTCGCTCTCGGTTATACCAACAAGCAGATTGCTGATCAATTAGTGGTGAGTATCAAAACTATTGAAAGCCATAAAGCGCGTATTAGAGAAAAACTGAATATGAATTATCGTTCCGACCTTGTTAAGTATGCAATTCAAAAAGGTATTCTGAGCAAGGAAGAGGAAAAATAGCAATTTTTCTTGGTGATAATTTTTAATAGCCCATCCCTCATTAAAAGGGATTTTATATTTTGTTAATCTATTATAATGCAAGCTCAAACTTCTCCGTAATAGAGCAAAAAAAACCAGGGTTTTACATAATATAATTAGGGCTTTACGATAGTTTATATAGGTGATATAATCAAGTCTAATAGATATAAATTAATAAAATGCCCTATAATTGTAGTGTTATTTTCAGGATAAACCGGTAGCAGTTAGGGGATGTAATGTCAATGCCCGAAGAGAAAATGGAAAGAAAAGAGTTCTTTAAATTTTTAGCTGGTTCTGTTTCCAAAACAGGTTATAAATACCTGGATTCTTTTTTTGAAATGAATCTAATTTTCGGTGAAAAGTGGGTTAAAGCTATACACCAAGGTGAGCTGCAATCATTGCCTAAAATGATTTTATTAAATGGAAAATGGCTCTTTCTTCAAGGTGAAGGCAAATTATCTTTTAAAGCTGTATGCCCAAAAGATAATGCTTTTCTCCAGCATCAGCTTCCTGCAAACCACCTTTTTTGCCCGCGATGTTTCCGGTTATATGACTCCTTTACCGGCCATTGCCTGTTAAAGGGGGAAGATAATATATCTCTGGAGTCCATACATGTTAAAATCACGGAAGAGGGGGGGTTTGTTAACTTAAAAAATACTTGACATTCTGTAAGGATCTTTTTTCTGAAGCGGCAAGCTAAGAGAAACTTTGGGGGAGGATAGGGAATGAATAATTATACTGATGAAAAAGAACTAAGCATCTTGAAATTAGAAATGAGGGGGGTTTCAAGAAGAACATTTTTAAAGTTTTGTGCAGCTACAGCAGTGCTACTCGGACTGGAGAATTCTTATGGCAGTGTTCTGGCCGAGGCTGCGGCTGAAGCTGTAAAGAAGAAGCCAATTATCTGGCTTCAAGGACAGGGTTGTACCGGCTGCAGTTGTTCCCTGTTATCATCGTTAAACCCCGGCCCTGCTGAAATATTGCTGGATATGGTTTCTATGAGATTTAACACTACTGTTATGAATGCAGCAGGTTATTTAAGCGTAGATGTCCTTGATAAAACGGTCAAGGAAGGAAATTACCTGCTGGTAATAGAAGGCTCCATTCCTACAGCTGATCCCCGTTATTGTGTGGTAGAGGGAATGCCCTTTGAAGAACTTGTGGTTAAAACGGCAAAAAATGCTGCAGCCGTCGTAGCAGTGGGAACGTGTTCCGCCTACGGAGGTATTCCTAAAGCAGGTATAACCGGAGCCAAGAGCGTTTCTGAAATTATAACGGACAAGCCTGTTATCAATATCCCTGGTTGCCCCTTTAAGCCGGATTGGCTGGTAGGGACCCTGCTGTATTATTTAAGTTTTAATGAAGTGCCGCCTTTGGATAATGACAAAAGACCCCTGGCCTATTTTGGAAATCATAATATTCACGATACCTGTCCACGTGTTTCGTATTTTGAAAAGGGCCAGTTTCTTATGGACTGGAACGATCCGGCTACGGTAAACTGGTGTCTCTTTAAAGTAGGATGTAAGGGGCCTGTAACTTTTTCAGATTGTAATCGTAACTGGTGGAACGATGGTGTTAATTACTGTATCAGAGCCGGTTCTCCCTGTGCCGGTTGCGTCCAGCCCCAATTCTATGAAAACTTTGCCCCTCTTTATGCTCCACTTTTTGACCTGGCAGCAAAAGAGGAGCCTAAGGAAGCAACAGGCAGCGATGGTGGAAGAAAAGAAGGCTTTGATGGACTTTCCGTCGCAGTAGGCGCAGGCATGACAGCTGCTCTGGTTGGCGGTTATAAAGCGCTACAAGCTTTAAGCAAGACCGGGAAAGGAGAAACAAAGGATGGCTAAAAAAATAGTTATTGACCCTGTAACCAGGATAGAGGGTCATTTAAAAGTAGAAGTAGAAGTGGAAAATGGGGTAGTTGTTGATGCTCACTGTATCGGCACCATGTTCCGTGGGTTAGAACAGATAGTTATTGGTAAGGACCCCAGGGACGTTCCCTATGTTACGGAAAGAGCGTGCGGTGTGTGTGCCGGTGTCCATGGTTGGGCATCCTGTATGGCAGTGGAGCAGGCACATGGAGCAACGGTCCCTGAAATGGGCAGGATTATCAGGAACCTGATGATGGGGGCTCTCTGGTTACATGATCATGTTTTGCACTTTTATCATCTCGCTGCACTGGATTACATTGATCCTACTGCTGTTCTTAAATATGCCGGTAACGTCCCCGGATTAGTAGCCGTTAAAGAAAAAATTAAAGCGCTGGCTGACGCGGGGGATCTTCATCCTATTCTGCCGTCCTATGCGCCTGATGATTTTTCTGTCCGTGATCCCGAGCTTGTAACGCAGTTGGTTTATAATTATCTCCAGGCTCTAGAAATACAGGCAAAAGGAAGAAAAATGTCAGCAATTTTTGCTGGGAAACAGCCGCATCATTCCAGTATGATTCCGGGTGGAGTTACTTTTTATCCTACACTGGGGCAGGTAGAGCAGTTCAGGCATATCTTAAAAGAAGTTATTGCTTTTAGAT
>QZJM01000057.1 GCA_003605065.1 Dethiobacter sp.
CGGGCCCTCTATCCATCTCTACTTTTTTACTCTCAGACTCCCGACGCACACACTCGGAATATTGCCTTTTAATTATGACAAATTAAGCTGGATTCAACACTAAGAAGTTATTTTTAAACGGAAGGTTTTTAAAAAAGCATAAATCTGTTAAAATATAGGAGATAATTATCTTAAAGGAGAGTTGGGCTTGGAAGAGTTTTTACTGCAACTTACGAATACTTTCAATGTACTTTTGAATAAATATGGCGCCTGGGGCCTGTGGATCAGCATGTTTGCTGAAAGCATCGGTATTCCATTTTCTTCCACATTTTTTATTATGACAGCATGGACTCTCCTCTTAAAAGGAACACTGTCCATCTGGGAAATAGTTGGCATCGCTACACTGGGGATTACCTCAGGAAGTGTCATTAGTTATGCGGCCGGATACTACAGTAAGAAACTTGGGAAAGTGCTCTGGCTTCGGCTCCGGAATCATTTAACGATTGATAATCAGCGGATATCGGGGCCTCAAGATAATCAAAGCCGTTTTCACAAAATTAACAGTTATATAAAAAAGTACGGCCTTTTATCGGTCTTACTGGCGCAGCTTTTTGGTTTTACGCGCACTTTTATCTCCTTCCCGGCTGGACTCCTGGGAATTAACTTCTGGCATTTTTTAATATTCACTGCAGTAGGTGGAGCTGCCTTTTCCTTTCTGGCCATTCTGGGAAGTATGATCCTGACAAAATTTATGTCCTACCTGGCATCTTATTCATATATACTTCTTTTGATCATTATTGGAGCTGTCATTGCAGGCATAATCTTTTATATCAAATTTTCCGCCGGCAACAATGAACCGGGCCAAGAGAGCCGGGCTGGTTCCCCCCCTGCCGGGGAACAAGAAAGCTCACCACCGGATCATTGCTCCTAATTCTCCTTGACATCTCTACGACAAAGCTTTATAATTTTTTATACACAATCACTTTTTAAATATGGGGCTGTAGCTCAGGGGGAGAGCGCTTGACTCACATTCAAGAGGTCCAGGGTTCAAATCCCTGCAGCCCCACCACCCAAAACATCGGTATCCGTGAAGGATAGAGGAAAGAGAAAAACAAGTCAAAAAGCCCGAATTGACAACAAAGTTACAACAACCGGAAGCAGTACAACAAAAAACCGGGGATGGTCCCCCCGGCTGGCTGATGAAAAACCGTATTATTTCTTCTCCAGGCAGGAGTTCAGCAAGTTCCCAATTTTACTTGTTGCCTCCTGCTTCATTCTTTTAGTAACCCCTGAATATATCCCTCTTTCCTTAGTTTCTGAAAACCCTCCTCTTGAACAGAAACTGGTATAAAATAAAAACCCCCGCTACCTCCCCAATTAGTTCTAACAAAAATTACATCAGTCCCAGGGTAAACAAATTTGTATTTCAGGAGTGCGATAACAATGTTCTCCCTTCTTTACAATAAACTTTATTCAAATGCTCCAAAGGGAAAGAATTTATCTTATCGTGTGTTTCCTTTGTATCGCTCTCGTGGCTATTATATAATTTACTATTATAGAATCGAGAAGAATCGTGCCCTTCTCTCTTAGAAACACCAAAACTACTTGTTTGTGTAGCCAATCTACCAACCTCCTATTTACAAATATGCTTTTTTAGTTTACAACGAACTCTACTTAAAGCATTGTCTATACTTTTTGTTGGTATGTCTAATTTTTCGGCAATTTCTAAATAACTAAAATCCTTATTCAGTATATATTAACATTTCCATAATTATTTTGATATTCCTGCTCTTAGATGTCCCAAACGATAAGGGCTTTATTCTCGCATCTATGGCCCGCATAACCTGATCATGACTGAAAACCTGGTCAACGGTCTCCACAAATTCGCAAAGGTATTCCTGCTTAAACCACCATTCTCCCAGGGCCTGCCGTTCTTCTTCCAAAAACTCCTTGGAAATGCGGGGGCAGGTATCAGCAGGTATCTCTATCCGCTCCCAGGACGGGCCTCCCTCTGTCCACTCCCTGAAATTGATTTACAAAAATCGGCTGGGCCTGCTACCTGTGTACTTGTATCTGTCGAGGCAATTTATTTAACAACGATAAGGGAATTGACAGATTTGCCCTTGATTATTGTTGGCAGGCTGGTAAAAAATAACTTAATTACTTTATGATCTAAAATCTCATTGATGGTGGAAAATGTTAACCCATATGACAGAGAAGGCCTCTTGATAATCACAATAGGAAGCCCCAGCTGTTCAGCTGCCTTGACCTTCTCCTTTAAACCTCCTGTTTTACCGCTTTCTTTTGTTACCACTACGCCTGCCCTGGCATGGAGAAACATCTCCCTGTTTAACTCTGTAGAAAAAGGGCCCTGCATGGCGATAATGTTTGCAGGGCTGATCCCCACTTCCTCACAGTTACGAAGTGACTGGAGCGTAGGTAAAACTCTGGCAATAATTCTTTCCGCCCCCAGTTTCCGGGTAAATGTTTCTAGACCGCTGCTCCCCGTTGTGAGAAAGACCTTTTCGTACTCTTTTACGGCTAAAACAGCCGCTTCCAGGTGCTCGACCCATATTGTTTTTTCATAGCCCCTGTCAGAATCATCCCACTGGATAGATTCTCTCTCAAAACGTAAAAGAGGAATGTTCAGGCGGGTACAGGCTGCCATAACATTACGGGAAGCGTTGACGGCAAAGGGGTGTGTGGCGTCAATCACCAGTTTGACATGGTTTTCAACCATGACCCGGGCCAGGTTCTCCTCGTCAAGTCCCCCTGATAGAATCATCCCGTGAAGGTTTTGACGAAGGAGCAGGGAACCATAGGAAGAAACGGCCGTAGCAAGGACGGGGAAACCGGCTTCTTCCAGGGATCCGGCTATTTTTCTGCCTTCTTTGGTGCCCGCGAGAACCATGATCATAACCGGTACCCCCTGGGAGTCACGATATAGCCATCCCTGGTATAACTCTGACTGTTACCGACGATGACGGTAGTCGTCATATGTATATCGCATTCCAGCATCTTTTCCAGTGTGGATATTGTCTTTTTTTCACCTCTTCTTCCGGCATCCCGGACAATTCCGACAGGGGTTTCAGCGCTCCTGTAACAAAGAAGAATATCCCGGGCTTTTTGGATCTGGGTTTTCCGGTGGTGGCTTCTGGGGTTGTAGAGAACAACGACGAAATCCCCTTCGCCCGCTGACCTGAGTCTCTTCTCTATAAGCTCCCGGGGCGTTAAAAGGTCACTCAGGCTGATAACAGCAAAGTCGTGCATCAGCGGGGCTCCAAGCACAGAAGCCGCTGAACTGGCAGCAGTAACACCGGGGATAATATCCACTTCCGGGGGCAGACCCTTCTTCTCCATAACCTGCAGGACAATACCGGCCATGCCGTAAATACCTGCATCACCACTGCTGATGAGGGAAACGGTTTTTCCCTTTGCTCCTTCCTCAACAGCCAGCCGGCACCGTTCGATCTCGCCTCGCATCCCGGACGAATAGACTTTTTTCCCCTGGGTCAAGTTTTCCAGCAGTTGAACGTAGAGAGTATATCCAATGATAACGTCAGATTCCCTGATTGCTTCTGCCGCCCTGAAGGTCATATCTCCCCGGTTTCCCGGCCCTATCCCCACAACGTAAAGTTTTCCCCTGTTCATCTTACCAGTCCCCAGGCCTTTCTTTGTTATTTTTTTCTTCTCTCGCCCACCTGAAAGAGAGCAGCCTCTCACCCAGGGCCACTGTAATACCTGAAAATGTTGTTTTCTCCAAAATCATCTCTCCCCGGCTGCTGCCAAGAAAGGCACAGGGTTCCGCAACGGAACCACATCCGGTCTGTTTCCTTACAAAAGCCGATTCCCTGAAGAAATGCTCAACTTCCCGGATCTTCTCATTTCTGCAAATTTTCAGGGGGACGTCAAAATGACCTGCCGCCTCTTTTAAACCGGGTTCCTCGCTCTTCAGTTCTGCAGTAACCATCCCCTGAAGGCTGGAAATTTCCCGTCCGCAACGGTTAAAGGCTTCCTGAACGGCATTTACAACATCTCCCCCCGCCACCCCTCGCCGGCAGCCAACTCCGGCCCAGATATTTCGCGGCCTCATGATAATAAACGGCTTGCCCTGAGGGGACCGGGGAAGATCTCTCCGATTGCTGACAAACACTATTCCCTGAGGATCCCTATGGTTAATTTCATCATTGGAGCGGGCCACAGAAATCCGCCCAAGAAACGGTATAGTTGTTTCCTTTCCCAGAGCAGCTTCTCTCTTAGGAGACACCACCTGAATGGTCTCATCGGGAAAGATCACAATTTCTTTCCCTTCTACCTGGAACGCGCTGATCTTCTTGAGGTCCTCTTCATGTTCAATGATCCAGTTCATACGCCTGGCCAGGAGGTCAAAAGCCAGGACGCCGTGGCGGTCCGTAGAGGTGGTAATGACGGGAAACGCACCGATCTTCCAGGCAATCTCTTCTGCCAGCCAGTTGGCCCCTCCCAGGTGACCGGAAAGAAGACTGATGGTAAACAGTCCGGTATCGTCTACCACAACGACCGCAGGGTCCGTTTTTTTGTTCTCCAGGTACGGAGCGATAACCCGCACGGCAATCCCTGCTGCCATGATCATTACAATGCCCTCAAATTTCCGAAAAAGCTTCCCCACAAACGTCTTCAGGTCTTCCCCAAAAACATGTTCTCCGCTTCTCGTTTTTTCCAGTCTTATATGGGCAAAA
Source organism: Dethiobacter sp. (assembly GCA_003605065.1). Lineage (GTDB taxonomy): Bacteria > Bacillota > Dethiobacteria > DTU022 > UBA8154 > UBA9862. The sequence goes on from QZJM01000057.1 coordinate 4,698, forward strand.
AGGCAGGCACCGGGAAAAAAATGCTGAATTTGCCGGGCCACCCGGAGGCCCGGCCGGGAAAGTGCAATAATAGCTATCTTCACTTTTCACCCTCCCGGTAACCATGGGAAAAAGCCTTGTCGTAAAGCCGGGACAATTCGTATTCATCCCCAAGGAAGCGTCCAATAAGGATGAGTGCCGTCCTGTCAATCTTTGCTTCTTTTACCCGGGAAGCAATATCCATCAGGGTGCCGGTAATTACCTTCTCTTCCGGCCAGGATGCCCTCTGGACTACGGCTACAGGGGTGTCTTTCTCATAGCCGAAAAGAAGTTCCTCCACGACCTTCTCGATCATCTGAACACTTAAAAAGATGACCATGGAAGCACCGTGTCCGGCGAGATCCCGTAACTTTTCCCCCTGGGGTACGGGCGTTCTGCCTTCCACCCGTGTGAGGATAACGGTCTGGGAAACTCCCGGAAGCGTATATTCCTTTCCCAGTGAGGCTGCGGCGGAAAGGAAAGAGCTGACACCGGGAACAATTTCATAAGAGATCTCCTGAGACTCGAGTATATCCACCTGTTCCCTGACAGCTCCGTAGATGGATGGATCACCGGTATGGACCCTGGCAACAGTTTCCCCCCGTTCTACCGCACGCAGGATAATCTCCATCACCTCTTCAAGGGTCATCCCGGAACTGTCATAAAGGGAACACCCTTCTTTTAATTGACCAACTACCCGGGGATTGACCAGGGAACCCGTATAGATGACCGTATCGGCTTCCCGGATTATCCTGGCCCCTTTTACAGTAATCAATTCAGGGTCTCCGGGCCCTGCCCCGATAAAGTATACCGTCTTTTTTACCTTTTCCATCAGCTCTCCTCCTTCCTGGCCAGGATGAGGGAAAAATAATCAACATTCCTCTCTTCCAGGGCAGAGAGGTCCGTCTCGATATGTTCATTATCATGACCGCAGCGGCTCACCAGAATACCCTTCCTGAAAAAGCCCCCTTCCCGGATCAGCTGAAGAACGCCAGTTAAATCACTGGAAACCTTTAGGAAAACAGCACATGAAAAAGGATCCAGAGATTCCGCTGAAAGGGATTCCCCTGCGTTCCACGGGATAATAGCAATTTTCTCATCCCCTTCTCCCAGGGGCAAACCCGCTGCGCTGGCGGCCGCACAGAACGAAGGCACTCCCGGAACTGTCTGTACGGAATAGCCGGCCGTTTTGATCCTGGAAAAAAGATAAATGTACGTGCTGTAGAGCATTGGATCCCCCACGGTAAGAAATACAGTATTCCGCCCCTGGTCCAGGTGCTCAGCTATTTCCAGGGATACATGATCCCAGGCTTTTTCCAGCTTCTCTTTATCCCTTGTCATTGGTAAAAAAACGGGACTCAATGTGCAGCCTTCCGGGATGTAATCCTTGGCGATAGCCAGGGCAATACTCTCCTTTCCTCTTCCTGTAGAGGGAAAAAGAACTACTTCTGCTCTTTTTAACACCTTTATGGCTTTTAAGGTGACCAAATCAGGATCTCCCGGGCCTACTCCAACCCCGTAAAATGTCCCCCTCAACCGGCTTCACCCTCTCTTTTTTGTGGTAACAATGAAAACGGGGTTCAGGGGACGGAGCACAGTTCCATTCCCCAGGCTTTCCCCCCGGGCAATTTGAAGGGAGAGAATCTCCGGTGAAGTAAAGCCCGTGTCCCCCAGGAGATGAAGGCATCCAGCCATGCTTTCCAGCAGAATACAGTTAAGGACCATGATTCCTCCTGGAAGAAGCAGATCGCGGCATGTTTGGAAGATCTCCTTCATTTTTCCTCCAGTGCCCCCAACCACAATCCTGTCAACAGGATTGATCTTCTCAAGGGCTTCCGGTGCAAAATCATGGATAATCTCCACGTTCCTTACCCCAAAAAGCCGGGTATTTTCCCTGATGATTTCTATCGCTTTTTCATCCTTCTCCACCGCAAATACACAGCCTCTTTTTAGCATAAGTGCGCATTCGATGGAGATAGAACCCGTCCCCGCGCCTACATCGACAACCCGGTGGTCGGTTTTAAGCCTGAGCCTGGAAAGGGTCAGGGAGCGGACCTCCCCTTTCGTCATAGGAACGTTCCCCCTGGCAAACAGTTCATCAGGTATCCCCGGTGTTGCGTACGGCCATCTTGACGGGGCGGGTATCTTTTCGGAACGCTTCTCTTCGTGATCTTTTGTATCCAGGTGGTCTTTTGTATCCAGGTTTTTTTTCATTTTCCTCTTTATTTCCTCCCGATTCCCTCATGCACTATTTTCGGGCATTTTAAAAAAGGGACGTTTCCCGTTTTTTTAAAAGTTCTTCCTGCAAAACGGCCAGAACATTTAATTCGCTGAACTGCAGGTTGTTTAAGTTTTCCAGAGGACTGATCCGGATTTTTTCCTCCGGGTAGGAAAGGTTTTCCCCGATAACCACTTTTTTCCCCCTGATGCCTTCTCGCAGAAGCAGGTGGCAGATGCCGGCAGGGGTATTCTTTTTATCCGTAAAAATGGCCACCTTTGGATTATCCCTGACAATCGCGGCCAGGTCTTTTTCTTCCTTTCCATGAAGGCTGAGGATTACGCAATCGTGCCAGGAAAGCCTGAGCTTAGCAAACAGGTACTGGATGGAACTGATACCGGGAATTACCTCCAGGTTTTCCAGAGGAAAAGACCGTCTGATTGCATTTAAGAGGCTGAACAGCCCGGGATCCCCCGATACCAGGATCCCCAGTTTTTTTGTTTCAGCTCTCTGCCTGATAAAATCCAGCAGGGAGGGGATATCCCCCCCGATCTCAATCTTTTCCTGGGGAAAACCGGCAACCAGCTCCAGGTTTCTCTTTCCTCCAAGGAGGATATCACACGTGCGGGCGGTCTCCATTACCAGTGGAGAAACATAACTGGAATTGCCCGGGCCCATCCCCAGAATATAAATTTTGTTCAAGATTCATTCCCCCAAAAGCATTTTCGCCTTGCTGTCCATCCCCAGGACCCCTTTTTTTAAGCTGAAAAGAACGGTCCCTGCAGAAATCTGGTTGCCCGTGTACTCTTCTACCCGTAAAGAAACCCTGGCTGCCAGGTAATTGAAGAAATCCTCCATTCCCGGAATGTCCAAAACAGCCGTCATCTCTTCAGCCGTCGCACAGCAGGATAGTTTTCTGATGGTTTCCCGATCCGCCCCCAGTAAAGACGCATGGGCGGCAAAGGTTTCAAAACGGGCATCGGCTACATGGCTGTGTGTGTGGAATATGCCCGCCGCCACTTTAAACAATTTTCCTATATGTCCGGCCAGCAGCACCTTTTGTACCCCCTGCTCCAGGCATTTATCCAGAATAAAACCTACAAAATTTCCCATTTTAAAAATTTTTTCCGCAGGAAGAGAAAACGTTTCCCGGACAAGTTTCTTTCCAATATTGCCGGGAACGAGGACAAGGCAGTCCTGTTTCTCCGGCACCGGCAGCAGCTTCAGCTCCAGAGCCAGGGTCTCCTTAAACGCTTCTTCAGACATAGGTTCGACAATGCCCGTTGTCCCCAGGATAGAAAGGCCCCCCATGATGCCAAGTTTGGGGTTAAACGTTTTGCGGGCCAGTTCCTCACCCCCCGGAATACTGATTACAACCCGTACTCCTTTTCCAGGAAGTAACACTTTGTTCACCTCACCGAGAATCATGGACATGGGAACCGGATTAATAGCGATCTCCCCTTCAGGTACCTGCAGCCCCGGCCTGGTCACCACTCCCACTCCTTCGCCGCCGGCAATTTCAACAACCGCCTCCTCTTTTTCTTCTGCTGACGCAAAGACATGAATCCCATCCGTAATATCGGGATCGTCACCGCTGAACTTTTTAACAGAGCAGGACACCCTCTTACCGTCTCTGGAAATATTGTGCAAATCCAATTCCAGGAGAACCCCTGCGGGAGTAAGAATAGAGATTTTGTCCAGCTTTTCGCCGCTGAAGAGCATTTTAACCGCGGCTTTGGCCGCTCCTGCCGCGCAGGATCCTGTCGTGTAGCCCCGCTTTAACTTTTTCCCCCTGAATATGGTGTATTCCCAGGACATTTTTCTTCCCCCGATCCCCGCTGCGCGGGTTTTTCCTGTTTAAAGAAAAAACTCTTTTCCTGAAAGAGAAGCGCTAACGAGAATTAATTCCCTTGTTCCTTCAGGAATATGTTGAGTAGGGCATGGAGTATAGCAACGGCTACGGTACTGCCTCCCTTTCTTCCCCTGGTGCATATAAAGGGCAAATCTGATTTCATCAGTTCCTCTTTTGACTCTGCCGCACCCACAAAACCCACCGGGACGCCAATAACCAGGGCGGGGTGGATTTTTCCGGCTTCCACCAGGTTAAGCACCTCGTAGAGGGCCGTAGGCGCGTTTCCGATAAGATAAATTCCTTCCCTGTTGTACCCGGCGGAAACCCTTATATTCGCCATGGAACGGGTAATCCCGCAGTCCGCGGCTATGTTTCGGACCTCCTCGTCGTCCACGAAGCATTCCAGACGTGCTCCCAGCTTTTTCAGGAGCCCCTTGTTTGCCCCGGAGACGATCATCCGGGTATCCGCCGAAAGGAGGCAATTGCCGCCCTGCAGGGCCTGCCGGGCGCTTTTCACAGCTCCGCGGGATATAACCGTAATCCCGGCAAAATCAAAATCTGCCGTGGCATGAATGATCCTCTTGATAATTTTTTCTTCCTCCGGGCCGAAAACCTTATCTCCCAGGAGCTCTGTAATGATTTTCATGCTTTGCGCTTCTATTTCCCCGGGATCTGTTAAAAACTCTCTCATCGCTTTTCAGCACTTCTCCTTTGTTTGTATTCCCGGCATTTATATACCAGGGAAGAGGGCACGGACAAATTGGCATAAAAATGCAGGTGGGGATAAGAGGCCAGCATATTCATTCTTTTGATCCCACACTCCCAGGTAGCGGTAACCTCCCCATCCCTGATCTTTTTTACCCGGAAGCTGTACTCATGGCCCCCTTCGTCAACCAGGAGGGAGTGGTGGAATTCATGGGCTCTAACGCGCTCCCCTTTTTTCCCCAGGATATTACCTGACTGCAGCTCTACCTCCACATAACCGAATCTCTGCAGCCTTTTTGTCATTTTTACCGTCCCCGGAAAGGCTCCTGTCATTGCAAAAAAGTCCCCCTGATTGTCCACAATTCCCCCGGATAAATACATCAAGCCCCCGCATTCTCCATAAACCGGCAATTCTTCCGGGATCCTGGCGCCTATTTCCTTCCTCAGGGCAACATTGGCCTCCAGCTCCCGGGCAAAGACTTCAGGGAATCCCCCTCCCAGCAGAAGGCCATCGATATTTCCTGGCAGTTTTTCTTCCTCCATGGGACTAAAGAAAACCAGCTCCGCTCCCAGCTCCTCTAGAAGATCAAGATTATCCCGGTAGTAGAAATTAAAAGCCTGATCATAGGCAACAGCCAACCTCACTTCGGCAATTTTCTCCGGAGTAGGGCGGGAAAAGCCAAAGGGTGGGGTATACTCCCCGGCAATGCGTAAAAACGCCTGGAGGTCAATTGTGGCCCTGACCATATCTCCCAGGCGTTCCAGTTTCTGCTGCAATTCTTCAATTTCACCTCTGGGAACCAGTCCCAGGTGCCTGCTGGGGAGGCGGATCTCTTCGTTTGCAGGCAGGTAACCGACAACCTTGACGCCGGTATCCCTTTCCACGGCCTCCTTGAGGAGGCGGTAATGGTTTTCCCCTTTGACATTATTAATGATTACTCCCCGGATCTTGACCATGGGATCGTACTGCTGGTAACCGAGAACCATCGCTGCCGCGCTGGCAGCCATCCCTTTGCCGTCCAGCACCAGCACGACGGGAACATTCAGGATTTTGGCAATATGAGCAGTGCTCCCCTGATCTTTACCAGTTCCTGCCCCGTCATAAAGGCCCATAACCCCTTCAATCACACAGATTTCCGCCAGGGAGCCGTTTTTAAGGAAAAGATATTTCAGGGTATCTTCTTCCAGCAGCCATCCATCCAGGTTCCGGCAATGACGGCCTGTAATATGCGTGTGAAAGGCAGGGTCGATATAATCCGGCCCTACTTTATAGGGCTGTACATGCATAAAACGGGTGAGAACATGCATGATGCCCATGGAAATCGTCGTTTTCCCCACTCCACTATGGGTTCCGGCCAGGATAATGCTGGGAACAGGCAAACGCTACACTTCCTTTCCGATACCAATAATTTGGTACAGGCGTTCGAGATCCAGGTGCTGGCTTAAGATAGAGGCCAGGCGGTCATAGCTTTCTTCCCGTTGTTTTCTCATGTTGATTAAATTTTCCTTTTCCGCGAGGGGAGGCAGGCTGCGGCGGGCACGCAGGGTATTCAGCCAGCGCCGCCGAAAGAGATCGTTGTAAAAAAGGTCATGCAAATAGGTGCCAAAAACCTGTGTGCCTGGTGAAGCCAGTCCGATCAACTCTTCTTCCTCCCCGGAAAGAGCAGTGATACAGGGCATATCTTCCCTCGCACGGCTTTTACCGTGCCTGATTTCATAACCCTCCAGCTCGAGACCCGCCATCTCTCCCCAGGCACTGTGGAGAGAAACCCTGGCCTTTACCTGCCGAGTTAATTTCCGGGGACTAAAAGTAGTGCTCATGGGTAAAAGCCCCAGGCCTTTGATGGACGAAAGGTCACTGCTTTCTGTCCCGACCGGATCGTGCAGATCTTCTCCCAGCATCTGGAAGCCGCCGCAGATGCCTACCACGGGTGTCCCCCCGGCGTTGAGCTTTAGGATATGTTCTGCCAGTCCGGATGAATATAAAAAGAGCAGGTCAGCAGTTGTATTTTTGGTTCCCGGTAGGATAACGGCATCAGGGGTCCCCAGTTCTTCTACCCGGTCCAGGTAACGCAGTGTTACGTCCGCTTCCGCCTCCAGCGGGGCAAAATCAGTATAATTGGAGATGCGGGGCATCTTGATCACGACAATATCCAGCAAGCCACCTGTACCTTTCATCTCTTTTTTATCCTGGAGGGCTACAGAGTCTTCCTCCTCTATACCCGGATTCCTGATAAAGGGCACCACGCCAAGCACCGGCAAACCGGTGCGCTCTTCCAGAAAGTCCAGCCCGGGCTTTAAGAGCCCCAGATCACCCCTGAACTTGTTGATGATAAAACCGGATACCAGCTCCCTTTCCCGTGGAGCTAAAAGTTCCAGGGTTCCCAGTAGGGAGGCAAAGACACCTCCCCGGTCAATATCAGCCACCAAGAGAACAGGGGCTTCCGCCAGAAGGGCGATTTCCATGTTGGCAATGTCCCTGTCCCTTAAATTTACCTCGGCGGGACTTCCGGCCCCTTCGATGACAATAACCTGGTAGGCAGAGCGTAGTTTAAAGAGGGCTTCTTTAACAATTTCCAGGCCCCTGGGAACAAATTCGTTCCGGTACCCCCTGGCGCTCATATCAGAAAAAGGTTTGCCCAGGACAATGACCTGTGCCATCATATCTTCCTTGGGTTTCAGCAGGATAGGGTTCATTTCTGCAGTGGCTGTTATTCCCGCAGCTTCGGCCTGAACCCCCTGTGCCCTTCCAATTTCACGCCCGTCCACCGTAACATAGGAATTTAAGGCCATATTCTGAGCTTTAAAAGGAGCCACCTCCAGGCCCTTCCGGTAAAGTAGACGGCAGAGACCGGCAACCAGAAGGCTTTTGCCCACGTGGGACGAAGTGCCCTGGATCATAAGACATTTCGCCAGCATATTGTTCCCACCTTTCCCTGAATGCAAACTCATCAGATGCGGTTTAAAAAACATCTTTCTATTCAACCTAATCTTTTTTTAACAGCGGCAAATGCTTTTTCTGCGGCAGTAATGGTCTTTTTAATATCTTCATCTCCGTGGACCAGGGATACAAAACCCGCTTCAAACTGGGAAGGAGCAATATAGACACCGTTTTCAAGGAGCGTGTGAAAGAACACGTTAAAGCTCATTACGTCCGAGGCCGCGGCTGAGCGGAAATCAGTCACTTCTTCCCGGGAAAAATACGTACAGAACATGGAACCGGCCCTCTTAAAACAAATGTCTACATGATGTATCTCGGCAGCATTTTCCAGTCCCCTTGCAAGCTGGGCTGACTTTTTTTCCAGTTTTTCATACGTGCCCGGTTCTTTTAATATGGTCAGTGTCTCAATCCCGGCAGCCATAGCCAGGGGATTTCCGGAAAGGGTTCCCGCCTGGTAAACAGCTCCGGATGGTGCCACCTGTTCCATAATCTCCTTCTTCCCGCCATAAGCTCCCACAGGGAGTCCCCCCCCTATAATCTTCCCCAGGGTAGTCAGGTCCGGGAAAACCTGAAACCGTTCCTGAGCGCCTCCGTACGAGAGACGAAAGCCGGTCATAACTTCATCAAAGATAAGCAGGGCGCCATAACGGCGGGTAATCTCCCGCAAACCCTCCAGGAACCCCTTTTCCGGTAGGACAAGGCCCATGTTCCCTGCAACCGGTTCCACAATAATACCGGCAATTTCTTCGCCTGCCAGCTCAAAAACCTCTTTCACAGCCGGAAGATCATTATAAGAGACTACGATGATATCCCCGGCAGTGCCGCTGGTCACTCCCGGACTGTCGGGAAGGCCCAGGGTCGACACCCCGGATCCCGCTTTGATCAGGAGGCTGTCCCCGTGGCCGTGATAACACCCTGCAAATTTCACTATCTTTTCACGACCGGTATAGCCACGGGCCAACCGGATCGCGCTCATAACGGCTTCGGTTCCTGAATTAACCATGCGCACCATTTCCACGGAAGGGACCGCTTCAACCACCAGGCGGGCCATCTCCGTTTCCAGCGAAGTGGGTGCTCCAAAGCTGGTTCCCCGTGCCGCAGTCCGGCTGATAACTTCCACAACGGGCGGATAAGCATGGCCCAGAATCAGGGGCCCCCAGGAGCAGACGTAATCAATATATTCGTTTCCGTCCACGTCAACAATCCTGCAGCCTTCTCCTTTCTGCAAAAAAAAGGGTTCCCCCCCCACGGCCTTAAATGCCCTGACCGGGCTGTTCACACCACCGGGAAGGTACTGTTTCGCCTCGGAAAAAAGGGCCCGGGATTTAGAAAGCATATTCCTGTTCACCTCTTAAAAAATGATAAGCAGCAATCGGGACCGATAGTATCTTTTCATTCTCGTAAATAAGTTCAGTCCACACCCTCCATCAGCCAACGTGCCGCTTCCCTGGCATGATAGGTGATAATCAGATCAGCTCCCGCCCGCTTAATAGAGAGAAGCTGTTCCAAAACAACACTCTTTTCATCAATCCACCCCCTGGAGGCAGCGGCTTTTACCATGGAGTATTCTCCACTCACATTAAAGGCGGCAACGGGAGTACAGGTGTTTTCTTTCACAGCGCGTACTATATCCAGGTATGACAGCGCAGGTTTTACCATTACTATATCCGCACCTTCCATCAGGTCCTGGGATACTTCCCGAAGTGCTTCCCGGGAGTTGGCAGGATTCATCTGGTAAGACCTCCGGTCTCCAAACCGGGGGGCGGAACCGGCTGCTTCCCGGAAAGGCCCGTAAAAGGTCGACGCATATTTGACCGTATAGGACATGATCAGCGCGTGCTCAAAGTTTTCCCGGTCCAGGGCGCTTCGCAGGGCAGCAACCCTGCCGTCCATCATATCGGAGGGTGCGACAATATCAGCTCCCGCTGAAACATGGGAAACGGCAATTTTCGCCAAAACTTCCAGAGAAGAATCGTTAACTATTTCACCATCCCTGATAATCCCGCAGTGGCCGTGATCGGTATATTCGCAAAGACAGACGTCAGTGATCACGATGACTTCCGGCCATTTCTCCTTAATAGCCCTGGCAGAACGCTGGACCGCTTCACCTGGATCATAGGCCGACGTCCCCACCGCATCTTTGTAGGCAGGAATACCAAAAAGAATCACCGCAGGAATGCCAAGTGCCCGGATTTCTTTCATCTCTTTCAATACATTATCAACAGATAACTGGTAAACTCCTGGCATGGAGTCAATGGGTTTTTTTACATTCCTGCCATTTACAACAAAAAGAGGATAAATCAAATCAGTCACCGCCAGACGGATCTCCTGGACCATCCGGCGCAAAGTCCCGGTCCGCCGCAGGCGACGGGGCCTCTCCTGGGGAAAACCCATTAGAACGTCCCCCCTGTCAATGTGTTTTCTTCAAAAAATTCACGGACAGCTTTTATGAGACCGTCAATCGTGTATTCGCCTGCCTCCACGCTGATCTCAAGTCCCATTTCCCTGGCCGTCCCGGAAGTTACCGGTCCGATACTGGCCAGCACAACCCCACAGAGGAGCTCTTTAAAATCACTGCCCAGGAGTTGAATAAAATTGCGGACCGTGGAAGAACTGGTAAAGGTGACCATATGGATCATCCCACCGGCTAACATCTCTCGCAAAAGCCTTGTATCCCCATCACCCTGAACAGTACGGTACACTTCCACATTATCAACGATGGCCCCCCTGGATAAAAGAGTAGAGGGGAGTACTTCGCGAGCTAGATCCGCCCGGGGCAGAAGGACCCTTTCTCCGGGTTTCAGAACCCCGGCAAGCTGTTTAAGAACCGCTTCGGCCCGGTATTCAGCCGGGACATAATCCACCAGGAGGCCTTTTTCCCGCAGCGCATCCCTGGTCCGCGGACCAATGGCACAGAGACGCAGCCCTTTTAAATCCCTGATATCCCTCCCCCGGTCTCGCAGTCGTCGGAAAAAGAAATCTACTCCATTAACGCTTGTAAAAATCAACCAGTCATACCCGGCAATCCTCTCCATGGCCCTGTCCAGGGAAGTATAGTCAGCAGGGGGAACAATCCTGATGGCGGGAAATTCCAAAGGCTCTCCCCCCAGTTCTTCAATTTTATCTGACAGGTCTCCGGCCTGTTCCCGGGAGCGGGTAACAACAATCCGTTTTCCGAAAAGGGGCTTTCGTTCAAACCATCCCAATTTTTTATGTAACGATACAACGTCCCCTACAACAATAACAGCCGGTGATGGTATCTGAAAGGACTGGACTTTTAAAACAATATCCTGCAGGTTTCCGGTCAGGGTTTGCTGTTCCGGCCGTGTGCCCCAGGATATAACGGCAACGGGGGTTGCAGGAGAACACCCGTTTATCAGAAGCTGCCGTGTGATAAGGGGGAGATTTTGCATCCCCATCAAAAAGACCAGCGTATCCACTCCGGCGGCCAATTTGTCCCAGGCAATGCTGCTCTGGTTTTTACCGGGTTCCTCATGGCCTGTGATCACAGCAAAACTTGAACTCATCCCCCGGTGGGTTACGGGAATACCGGCATAAGCAGGGACGGAGACGGCCGAGGTCACCCCGGGAACAATCTCAAAGGGTATCCCGTTTTCAGCCAGAAGTGCAGCCTCTTCCCCCCCCCTTCCGAAAATGAAGGGATCCCCGCCTTTTAACCGTGTTACAATATGGCCTTCCAAAGCTTTTTCCACCAGGAGCATCCCGATGGCATCCTGGTCCAGGGTATGACAACCGGGTTCTTTCCCTGCATAAATTAACTCGGCCCCGGGGCGGGCGTAGCTTAAAAGCCGTTCGTTTACCAGGCGGTCATAAACCAGGACTTCTGCAAGGGAGAGAACCCGCAATCCTTTCAGGGTGATAAGTCCGGGGTCCCCGGGCCCTGCACCTACCAGGTAAACCTTACCGTTTTTTTTACTCTTGTTCTTCATGAATGTTAAACTCCCGTCTTACCTGTTCCAGAATAGCTGCGCCCCCGCGGGAAATCAGGTCCCGGGCCAGGTTTACACCCATTTCCCCTGCAGAAACTACAGAACCGCTTCTTTCACCTCGCAGGAGATCTCTCCCATCCATGGAGCAAATAACCCCCTGAAGGAATACCCGGTCCCCCATTGTTTCTCCCAGCACTCCAACGGGAACCTGGCACCCCCCCTCCACTTCCCGTAGAAAAGCCCTTTCCGCCTCCAAAGAAATCCGCGTCGGTCCATGATCAAGCCGGGATACCATTTCCTCAATTTCCCTGTCCCCTTCACGGATCTCGACACCCAGGGCCCCCTGCCCTGCTGCGGGAAGGCAGACCCCTGTAGGGATAACTTCGGAAACGTGTTCCAGCCACCCCATACGCCTGACACCGGCAAAAGCTAAAATAAGGGCAGAAAAATCTTCCTCAAAAAGTTTTCGCATCCGGGTGTCCACATTCCCCCTTAGAGAGAGAAAAACGAGGTCCGGACGGAAGTGTTTTAACTGGGCAATACGGCGCAGGCTGCCGGTCGCTACCGCTGCTCCGGGTGGGAGCTCGTGTAATTTGTTGTCCCCCCGGCAGATAAGAACATCCCGGGGATCCTCCCGTTGCAGGATAGCGCCCATCTTTAACCCTTCCGGAATAAAAGTGGGAACATCCTTCATGCTGTGGACAGCCAGGTCAATCTTCCCTTCCAAAAGGGCCTGCTCTATTTCCTTGACAAAAAAGCCCTTCCCTTCCACCTTTGCCAGGGGTACTTCCGAAATCAGATCCCCCCTGGTCCTGATTTTTTGGAGGACAAATTCCCGGTGGGGAGCTATTTTTTGAAGTAATGAAATAACATGCTCCGCCTGATGCATGGCCAGCCGGCTTCCCCGGGTACCTACAACCACTCTTTTCATCGTCCATTCTCCTCATACCTCTACTTCTCCGAAGGTTCCACATCCGCAGACGTCCGGTGTTCGTCCAGAATTTTCCTGAGTTCCTGATCCAACTCGTGAGAGGTCAGTACCCTGAACTGGTGAAAAAAATCTTCTCCCGCCAGCTTTAAAAAAAGCTTCTTTCTTATGCTGTGATCCATCACTTTCTGGAGAATGAGGGGGCGAAGCTCTCCGAGGTAAAACAGGAATTCACCCCACTCTTTCTCCATCTGCCGCTCCAGTTTTTCCCGCAGCAGGCGGGCAAAAGCCGGGCTTTTGCCCCCTGTTGATATGGAGATGCTCAACGGTCCCTGCCTGGCTACAGAAGGAAAAAAGAAGCTGCACTGGGACGGGTTATCCACAATATTAACAGGAATATTGCGGGAATGGCAGTCCTCTGCTATCCTGGAGTTTGTCTTTTCATCTCCTGTCGCTCCTACGGCCAGAAATACCCCCTTTAAATGATCAGGGTGATAGTACTCCTGCATGTAATTAATTTTACCTCTGGCCGCTTGGCTCTCCAGTTCCGGGATCAGGGCAGGGCTGACTACCAGTACGGAAGAAGCAGCGGAAAGGAGGATATTTACCTTGCGAAGGGCAACCCTGCCCCCACCAACCACAAGGCAATTTTTATCCTCCAGCTTCAAAAGGAGAGGATAAAAACTGTTCCGGAAACCCCTGTTCATGTCTTTTCCTCCTTAATCCTCCAGGTGACTAAGATCATTGACAAACACCACTTCAACCCTGGCTTTACTCTTATTAAGAAGACTCACCGACGTATTTTCTATGGTCAGATCCCATATTTTTTCGGCCGCCAGCCCCATGTAATGATGGAGAACAGAGCGGATGGCCCCCCCGTGGCTCACAAGAACAATCGAACCATTATTTTCAGACGAAATGGGGAGGAAAGTCAGAAATTGCTCCATCCGTGAATAAACCTGCATCAGGGACTCCCCGCCGGGAGGGGAATACTGGAAAGGATTATCAAACCACCGACGCATTTCATCCTCCGAGAAATTCATAATTTCCCCGTATGTAAGGCCTTCCCAATCTCCAAAATGGATCTCCCTGAGCATTGAAGTTGTTACCGGCTTCAGTCCATGTCTTTTTCCGATAATCTCCGCTGTCTTTACGGCCCGGGTCAGATCACTGCTGTACAGGGCGGTAAAGGGCTCGGAAATAAACCGGTGGGCAAGTTTTTCGGCCTGCCTGTATCCCTGGGGGGAAAGATCCACGTCTTTCCACCCCACATAGCGCTTTTCCTTATTGGAGCTTGTCAGACCGTGCCGGACCAGGTATATTTTCATTTACAGTATCCTCTTCCTTACCGCTGACTCCTGCTTCACTAAAGGTTGCCATCTCCGCCAGGATGCGGGCTGAAGCTTCCACCAGCTGCATGGCCAGGACTGCCCCTGTCCCCTCGCCCAGCCTCATGTTAAGGTGCAGGTACGGCTTTAGTTCCATATATTCCAGTAGAAGAGCGTGCCCGGGTTCCTGGGAAAGGTGCGACGGAATCAGGTAATTTAATACCCGCGGGTTCATTTTTACGGCCACCAGGGCAGAAACGGAGGAGATAAATCCATCAATTATCACAGGGCATCTCCCGGCAGCGGCTCCTAAAATCAAACCGGTCAGGCCGGCAATCTCCAGCCCCCCAACCTTGCTCAGGACATCCAGGGGATCTGTGGGATCAGGCCTGTGAAAAGCAAGGGCTTTCTCTACAATGGCGACTTTATGGGCCAGCTCCCTGTCCTCCAGCCCCGTTCCCCTCCCGACAACGGAAGCGGCGGGATAGCCTGTTAACGCGGCCATGACCGCGCTGCTGGCCGTCGTATTACCGATCCCCATTTCTCCTGTTGCCAGAACCCTGGCACCCATCTGTATCTCATCCCCGGCAATTGACAACCCCAGCAGAATGGCTTTTTCCGCTTCCTGACGGCTCATAGCCTTTACTCTGGCAAAATTTCCGGTCCCCGTTCGCACTTTTGCCCTCGTGATTTCCACCATCTCCAATTCCCCGGCAACACCTATATCCACGATTCTCACTTCTGCACCACAGAGCCGGGATAAAACGTTGATAGCTGCACCACCGTTGACAAAATTTGCCACCATTTGTGCTGTCACTTCCCGGGGATATGCACTGACTCCTTCCTCCGTCACTCCGTGATCAGCAGCCATAACCACCACTTTCTTCTTCGACCCCGGTAAAAAGCTCCCCCCTGTAATCCCCGCCAGCTGGATGGCCAGCTCCTCCAGCCGCCCCAGGCTGCCCTGGGGCTTGGTTAACATGTCCAGTCTCTCCCGTACCTTCTGAGAAGCAGCCATATCCAGGGGGCCTATTTTCCATAATACCTCGCTGAGCTCTTTTCCTATCTCCATAATTACACCACCTTCACCATATTCGCAACATTTATCCATCCTTTATACTCATGTTTACCAGATGAGCACCCCCTTACAGAAGCCCGTCAAAATACTGCCTCAATCCATCCAACAGGCGGATGTTCTCATTCCGGCAGCGTACCGCTACCCGAAAGTAACGGTCATCCAGGAAGGGAAAGTTTGCCGCATTGCGGATTAAGATACCCCTTGAGGCCATAAAGCGGTAAAGGCCTGTACTGGAAAAACCGCTTTTTTCGCCCCTGAGAAGAAAGAAATTGGCTTCTCCCCAAAAAACCATCAACCCCTGGATGCCTTTGAACTCCCGCCAGAGATATTCTTTTTCCTCCCGGATCAATTCCAGGGTTCTGCGGAGGTAATTACTGTCCCCAAGGGAGTAAAGGCCCGCCCTCTGTGCAAGGGCGTTCACCCTCCAGGGATCCCCGTTTCTTGTAAGTTCTTCAAACTTTTTTCCAGAACCGTAAAGATACCCCAGGCGGAGACCTGGCAGTGCCCATAATTTGGTCAGGGAGGTTACTACCCAGAGATTGGCGGACTTATGCCTGGAGAAGCTTTCGGAAGAGGGCCTCCCGGTTAGAGAAAAAAAGCTCTCATCCACCAGAACATCTATTTCTTTTTTCCCGGACTCACGGATAATCTCTTCCAGGGAATCAGGAGGAATAAAAGAACCGGTGGGATTATTGGGATTACAAAATACCAGCGCTCCTGGTCCGGAAAGCTGTTTAACCATGGCATCAGGATCCAGAAGAGCCCCCGGATGAAGAGGATATCTTATGATCCTGGCTCCCCCTATCCGGGCAGCCCTTTCGTACTCTGAAAAAGAAGGAGCAGGGATATAAGCATTCCTCGGCCTCAGCCAGAGAAAAAAGAGGTGTATAAGCTCACTGGCTCCGTTTCCCAAAAGCAGCCTCTCTTCCGGCAAATCCAGATGCCGGGCCAGCGAGCAGCGAAAGTCCCTGGCCTGGGGAGTTGGATAACGGCAAAGATCCCATCCCAGGTGCTGTTTTAATTCCTCCTCCAGCCCCTGCGGAGGTCCAAGGGGGTTAATATTACTGCTAAAATCACAGAAATCCTCCGCCCGAATACCAAATTCCAGCGCCGCTGCCTGCAGGTCGCCGCCATGGCCTCCTGTCTCCGCACGTTTATTCCCGGATAAACCACTCCTGGCCACTTTTCCCCCACCGGAAGAGGACCATTTTTCACCCTTTAGATTTGTGAGATTAACCCCAACCATAAAATCGCCCCCAGAACAAAAGTCGCCTCTGCCGTTTCATTTACCGCACCAAGAATATCCCCCGTTATCCCCCCCAGAAAACGGGAAGCCAGAAAAGAAAGTAACAGTGCAGCTGCAAAAGCGAAGATAACCCCGGCCAGAACAGGAAATATAAACCCTGCCCCCCCATAAAAGACAGTTAGTGCCAAAAGTACGCCGCCCATTAAAGAGGATTTGAGGAACTGACGCCATCCCAACCCGCTTATAAATTGGTAACCGAGGCCCCCCTCCCTGGCCGGGGGATAAGACGCCCCGGAAAGGACCATACTCCATCTGCCGCAGACAGGCATGGCAAAAAACAGCAGGGGTATAAACTCTGCGCCAGCAGAGTTTATCGCCGCATATTTGAAAAGGTAAATCAGAAAGACAGCACCGGCCCCCATGGGCCCGATTGCACTATCATGCATAATCGCCAGGGCACGTTCTTTTTTCATTCCTCCAAGCAAACCATCGGCCGTATCGGCAAGCCCGTCAACATGGAGACCCCGGGTAAGTATAAAAGTACCCATAAAGAGAAGAACAATAACAGGCCCGGGAGGAATCAGAAGGAGGAAGTAAAAGGCTGTAACTGCAAAAACAATCCCGATCAATCCACCCACCAGGGGAAAAAACACGGCAGCATCCGACAGTTCCCTGGGATTTCTAAAAACCCCTACGTTAACGGGGATAATAGTTAAAAAGCTGAGTGCCACGCTTAATTTTCTCACCAAAAAACACCTGCTCCCGGGCAAAAATATGTAACTGTGAAACGTACCCCCAGTGCAAGAAGGATCATTCCGCAAAACGTAAGAAAACAAACCTGGTAAAAAAGGCTGATGGCTGGTTTTAAATCATCCTGCCGGGGGGCTCTTCCCTCCTCGTTCAACAGGGGTCTCTCTACTGCCATCCCGTCGTGAAAATCCAAACCCCCGAGGCGAACTCCGAGAACCCCTGCAGCTGCGGCCTCAGGCCAGGCACTGTTGGGGCTTTCGTGCTTCCTCCCGTCCCGGCACAACAACGGCCAGATTTCTTTCCACCGGCGTCCTTGCAGGCTGCCCACGGCCAGGTAGGCCAGGGCGGAAAGCCGTGCCGGAATAAAACTGAGTAAATCATCGCAGCGGGCGGCGGCCCATCCCAGGTAAAGGTAGCGGGGGCTTTTATAACCCAGCATGGAATCCAGGGTATTTATGGATTTGTATAAAACCAAAAGGGCAGGACCCCCCAGGGCAGCGTAAAAAAGCGGCGCCACTACCCCATCTGCGGTATTTTCAAACAGGCTTTCCAGGGCGGCCCTGGATATTTCATCCTGAGAAAGCTTATCCGTGTCCCGGCTTACAATGAACCCCACATACTTCCTGGCCTGGTTCAGGTCGTTTTTTTCAAGAGACAATTTAATCTCCTCAACATGGGAAACCATATCCTTCACAGCAATCATGACGTAATAAATATATACAGCCAGGACAAACCCCAGGGCCGGGTGAAGCAGGGTCGTCAGTTTCAAAGCCAAAAGAGTTGTTATGAAGGCCCCGCCTGCGATCAGAAAAACAATGGCGACCCCGGCAAATCTCTCTCCTGCCGGCCTCTTGAAAAAAAGGCGGAGGAGACTTTCCAGGGAAGCGATAGCCCTGCCGATTCCTCTCACCGGGTGTGGAAGCCAGCGGGGATCACCCAAAAGAATGTCAAACCCGTAACCAGCGGAAAGAGCCAAAACCGACAGCCAAACTACTGTCTTCTCCAGCAAAAACGATCCCCTGCCTCTTGTTTCTTTACTTTATTTAATCCTCATCTCAATACCGCTTACCAGCAGCCATACCTCATCAGCGCCAGCCGCAACGAGCTGGTTGGCCTTTCCGGCAAGGTCCCGGAAAAAACGCCCCAGGGATGAAGTGGGAACCACCCCCGAGCCAACTTCGTTAGTCACTACCAGAACATCGGAGGGAATGGAACGCATCTGAGCGGAAAGCTTTGACGTGTAATCCAGGACTTCTTCCGCTTTTTTCTGCATAATAACGTTATTTTCTCCTATATCCCCCTCCTTCAGAATCAGGTTAGTCAAAAGAAGGGTCAGGCAATCGAGCAGAAAAAACGTGTTTTCTCCTCTTTCCCTTTCAAAAATGAGATGTGGATAAAAAGGCTCTTCCACTGTTACAAAGCTTGAAGGGCGCCTTTCACGGTGGGCCCTGACCCGGGCTTGCATCTCATCATCTTCCACGGTGGCTGTAGCAATATAAACAACTCTTTTTCCGCTGCTGTCGGCATATCTTTCTGCAAAAGAACTTTTACCGCTCCTTGCTCCTCCAGTAACAAGGATCAGCTTTCCACGGTCTTTTTTCCGCGTTTCCATTTTGCCCCGCTCCCCTTTTTCATTCGAATATCCTTTAAATTAAAAACTCCAGCCTCACGAAGGATAAGCTGAAGCAACTTACAAAAAAACCACGGGGAAATACCTCGTGGCATGCCACTGGACTTACCCTTTCACCCGAAGGGGATTCCTGAACAACCGGGCAGGTCTCCTGGCTCGTGAGTCATTGCTTCCTCCACCTTCCCGGCCATGATAGCCAGTGGCTTTTTAGGAGGCAAACTCTTCACTTACAGTGGCGGGACCGCGCCGGACTTTCACCGGCTTCCCTCTTTAAGAAAAACACCTGGTTGCGCCCTTAATATATTCAGTTTCTAAGATTACAAATTATAATATCACAAGAAAAATAGTTTGTCTATTTAATTTTTATATTTTCTATTAATTTTGTTTCCGGCAGTATTCTAAAAATTTCTAAAAGAGGTTGCTTCTTTCATTTTCCAGTGTTAAAATAAGATCAATTGAATACTTTTTTAAAAGGGTGCCCATGGTGGGATAATTGGGAAAGGGGTGAAAATCCCCTGCAGCCCCCGCTACTGTGAGCGAAAGATAATCCTGCGATAACCACTGGATGTTTTTTCCGGGAAGGGGCAGGATCGTAAAATGAAGCGCAAGCCAGGAAACCAGCCCTTTTAGCTGCATGTTTTTCCTTCGGAGGGAAGGTTGATGTGGGCTTATGAAAATTTGTCCCTACCCTTCAGGTAGGGCAAGCTTTTTTAGGGCCAAATGTTAAAAGGCTTCCCCCGGGGAAGCCTTTAGCTTTTCAGTTAAGGAGGTATGCGCCTTTGAAGAGTAAAGAAATGCCTGCAAAGAGAGCAGTTATCGTGTTATCCCACGGCAGCCGGATTGCTGAAGCCAACGATGATGTTTTAAAACTGTCTGCACTAATGCAGGAAAATACCCACCAGGGGGATGAAATCAAAGTTAGCACCGCTTTTTTACAGTTCGGAAAGCCTTCACTGGAAGAGTCTATTAAGAACCTGGTGGAAAGAGGATACGAGGAGGTGCTGTTAGCACCCCTGTTTTTAACGCCGGGCGTACACATTACCCAGGATATACCAGAAATCATTTCCGGGGCACAGGATCTTTTTCACGGGGTCCAGTTTAAGCTGTGCCGTCACCTGGGATGTGATCACAGGCTGATCCCCATTTTATGGGACAGGATTAATGAACACATGAATAATAACGGGGGTGAAAAAGATGATTCCGAAGTGTAATGTAAGAAAAACGTTTTTCCTGGCCGGTTTTATTGTAATCTTTTGGCTTCTTCCAAAAAGCGCTTCGGCTATGCACATTATGGAGGGCTTTCTGCCCTGGAACTGGGCTCTTATGTGGACCCTTGTAACGCTGCCTTTCCTGATCTGGGGGTTTAAATCCATTTCAAAGATTTTTAACGAAAAACCAGAATACAAAATGCTGCTGGCCATGGCGGGCGCTTTTGTGTTTGTCATTTCTGCCCTTAAAATGCCATCAGTAACCGGCAGCTGCTCCCATCCTACAGGTGTGGCACTGGGAGCCGTACTTTTCGGTCCGGTGGCCATGACAGTAATCAGCAGTATTGTCCTTCTGTTCCAGGCTCTGCTCCTGGCCCACGGGGGAATTACTACCCTTGGAGCTAATATTTTTTCCATGGGAGTTGCCGGCCCTCTTCTGGCCTTTGCCGTGTATAAGTTGGGCCAAAAAGGAGGTTTTCCCCGGTGGTTATCGGTTTTCCTGGCCGCATTTTTGGCCAACATGGGAACTTACCTCGTTACCTCCCTGCAGTTGGCCCTGGCCTTCCCCATGGAAACCGGGGGCGTAGCCGCCTCTTTTGTGAAGTTTTCCAGCATTTTTGCGATAACCCAGATCCCCCTGGCTGCCAGCGAAGGAATCCTGACCATTATCGTCTTTAATCTCCTTTTTAATTATAACCGCCAGGAGCTCCAGGGGCTTCTGCATTTCTCTGAGGAGGTGCATTCCCAGTGAAAAAATGGCATTATATCCTCTTAATCTGTATCCTGGCAGCTCTGATAACAGCGCCCGTGCTGCTCATGCCGGACAGGGATTATGAAGGGGCTGATAACATTGCGGAAGAGGTTATTATGGCTATAAATCCACTCTACGATCCGTGGATTGAACCTGTATGGGAACCGCCCAGTAAGGAAATTGAAAGCTTTCTTTTCGCCTTCCAGGCGGCTGCAGGGAGCGCTTTTATCGGTTTCTACCTCGGAAAGATAACTACACGTAGAAAAAACAGGGGTTGATGAAAGAAAGTGTTCCTGTTGGACTGGTACGCCAATAACAGCGGGTTTCGAAACGTACATCCTGGAGAAAAGGTTCTTTTTACCCTTGTCTGCCTGTTTCTTACCATTTTTTTCTCCCGGACCGGGGTTTCAGTCAGCGTCCTTATTCTAACAAGCGTTCTTTTACTGCTTGCGGCCAGGATTCCGCCCCGTTATTATGCACGCTTGCTCCTGCTGCCCTTTTCCTTCCTGCTTGTAGGGAGCCTGGCCGTTGCGCTGGAAAACTCACCTTCCGGTTCCCATGCGCTCCTGTCAATAAACCTGGGATGGGTATACCTGGGCATTAGCCGGAACAGCCTTAACCTGGCCTTTTCCCTAATGTTAAGATCCCTGGCCTCTGTTTCCAGCTTGTATTTTCTTGCCCTGACCACCCCTTTTTCAGAGCTGGGTTGGCTTTTGAGGAAAATAAAAGTCCCTCCCCTTGTAATAGAACTGGCAGCGCTGACCTACCGGTTTATTTTCCTCCTGGCGGAGACATCCGGTCAGATTTACACCGCCCAGGCATCACGACTGGGTTACTCCAGCTGGAAAAATGCCTTTAAGTCGCTGGGAACCCTGTTAGCAAGCCTGTATATAAAATCCTTTCACCGTTCACAGATGTTTCACCTTGCCATGCTCTCCCGATGCTACGACGGGGAATTCAGGGCCCTGGAAATGCGATACAAAGTTTCACCGGCAAACTGGCTCCTGATCACGGGCATGACATTTTTCCTTATTTCCATAGGTCGTATCTTTCCTTAAAATAATGGGGGGTTCTATTTGGCCGGAACAATTATTCAAGTGGAAGAAGTCACTTTTACCTACCCTGACGGGACAAGGGCCTTGAACGAAATTTCCCTGGAAATTAAGGCGGGGGAGAAAATCGCCGTTTTAGGAGCCAACGGCTCGGGCAAGACATCTTTGTTCCTCTGTTTTAACGGAATTTTAAAACCTCAGAGAGGGAAAATTTTCTACCGGGGGAAACCCCTTCTCTATGACCGTCGATCACTCCAGGTGCTGCGAAGTAAACTGGGTATTGTTTTTCAGGACCCGGATATTCAACTTTTCTCTGCCAGCGTCCTCCAGGAAATCGCTTTCGGACCCTTAAACCTGGGGTTAAGCCAGGAAGATGTACTGGCCCGAGTAGAAACCGCGATGAATGTTACAGGTATTTCTGATCTGATGGAAAAATCCACCCACCTTTTAAGCTACGGACAGAAAAAAAGGGTCTCCATCGCGGACATCCTGGCCATGGAGCCGGAAGTAGTCATCAGCGATGAACCCACCGCCTGGTTGGACCAGGAACATTCGGAAAAAATCATGAACCTTTTTAACGAAATAAATAACCGGGGAACTACCGTTATTATTTCCACTCATGATTCCGACCTGGCGTACAGCTGGGCCAACAAGGTTATTATTTTACAGGAGGGGAAAGTGCTAACCAAAGGGGACCCTGCAGAAGTTTTTGGCATTGAGAATGTGCTGGCAAAAGCAGGGATAAAAAAGCCTTTTCTTCTTGAGGTTTTTTCCAGGCTGCAGAAAAAAGGTTTTCTCATAGAAGAAAAAGTTCCGCCGAAAACAATAGGCGAACTTGAAGAAATGCTGCCCCAATTTTCAGCTAAGTTTATTTGAGCCGCTCATAACCGGTTCATCGTAAATCAGGGTATTCTGAAATGAGGTGTTTCTGGAGGTATGCCTCTCGTTCTTATTGGTATCAATCACAAGCAGGCTTGCCTGGAACTCCGGGAAAAGTTTTCCCTGGAAAAGAAGGAAATTGATCAGGCGCTGAATTATCTTTTAGCTGACGGCGAGATAAGAGAATGCTTCCTTCTTTCTACCTGTAACCGGACCGAACTCTATGCCATTTGTAATGATCATTATAACCTGCAATATCATTTTTTTAAACTGTTCCGGAAAGCCGACAATGAACTTTTTGACCAGGATTTTGAGCGGTTTTTTTACGTTATGAAAGAAGAAGATGCCGTCAGACACCTTTTTCAGGTCGCCTGCGGACTGGATTCCATGGTTCTTGGGGAAACCCAGATCCTTGGGCAGCTGAAGGATGCTTACAACCAGTGCAAAACCGCCGGTTCTACAGGGATTCTTCTTCACAGCCTCTGCCAGAAAGCACTCTCTACGGGGAAAAAAGTACACACGCAGACATCCCTGGGAGAACACGCGGTTTCTTTCGGTTATGCAACCGTAGAAATCGCCCGGCGTGTTTTCCAATCCCTTGAAAATCATACCCTGATGGTTATAGGAACAGGTGAAATGGCCAAGCTCACCCTGCAGAACCTTTTCGACCTGGGTGCCGGAGATGTCATTGTGGCTTCCCGCCGTAAGGAGAGAGGAAAAGCTCTGGCAGCCAGGTTTAAGGGAAAAGTCCTGAATTTCACCCGGTTGGAGGAAGGGTTGCGCAAATCGGACGTTATTATCTGTGCCACCAATGCACCCCACTACATCATCACCCTGGAAAAGTTGGCCCCTATCCTTGAGGAAAAGAAAACACGTCCCCAGTTAATAATTGACCTGGGAGTCCCCCGTAACGTTGAACCGGCCGTAGATTCCCTTGAAGGTGTCTACCTGTACAACCTGGATGACCTGGAATCCCTCATCGCCGAGAATATAAGAGCGCGGGAACAGGAGGCGAAAAAAGCGGGAATAATTGTCAACGATCAGGTCGTGGATTTTATTCGCTGGTACAGGCGCCAACGAGTGATCCCCTTTGTTACTTCTCTCCATAAAAAAGCCGAGTCAATCCGCCAGGAGAAATTGCAGCAGTTTTCAGGGGTTTCCCGATTGACAGAAAAAGAACAGCAGCTTGTTGATAAGCTGACTCGAAGCCTGGTAAACAGCTTGATTAGAGACCCGGTATTCGGCATGAAGGATTTCTCCCTTCAAGCGGATTTCGAAACAGCGGAGCATTACGCATACCGGCTTTTTGGACTGGAGAAAGACTCTTCCTTTGATCAGAGCGTGAAAGAATAGTTCTTTTGAGCGCCGGATTTCATTTCTCGAAGAATATTCCTGACCGTTTTTTGCCGAAGTCCAAGGGACGGTGTATTTCTTAACAACCTGCTGGGATTATAAGAAACTGTAACTTTTTCGTTATTATCCAACTATAATATGTTACACTTTTTACATCACAGATGCTCTAATCAGTAGTTAAGAACCAGTACTTCCGGGACAGGCCCGCGTCCACCGGCCTTGCAGTTTATAGTTCTTTTAGCCATGATCTTTTCCAAACGGTAACCCTTATAGAGGTCCAAGACAGGCTGGAGATAAGAGTTGCTGAGCATGACCTTACACCCCCGTTTGTCCAGGTCCCGGAAAGTTTGAGCCAGCCGCACCTGGTCTGCATAGGAAAAATTGTCCTCCGTGTAGCTGGTAAAAAAAGCACTGGAGCTGACGGGGTGATAGGGAGGATCAAAGTAGATAAAATCCCCTTCCCGGGCAGTTGCAACTGCCAGCCGGAAATCCTGGCAGGACAGCTTTACACCGGATAAGGCCCCGCTGGCAGCTCTTAAATTGGCCTCGTCCAGGATACGGGGAGATTTATATTTTCCAAAAGGGACATTAAATTGTCCTTTTTTGTTCACACGATACAGCCCGTTAAAGCAGGTCTTATTGAGAAAAAGTGTGCGCGCCGCCCTTTCCAGCGGGTGCAGATTAAGAAAAAAGGCAGCGTCCCTGTCCCAGTTGCGGATATGATCATAATAATCTCTGCTCAGCTTATTGTTTTCGTGATTTCGTAATGCCTCTATTAGCTGCTCACAATCATCCCTGATAGAGAGATACAGGTTAACAAGCTCGCTGTTGCTATCATTCAGATATGCACTGCTAATTTTACTTTCATTAAATAAAAAAAAGAAGAAGGCGCCCCCTCCCACAAAGGGTTCAAAATAGTTATTAAACGCTTTGGGCAGAAAAGAAAGATAAGAGGAAAGAAGCTGGTTCTTTCCTCCGGCCCATTTGACAAACGGGGCGGCAGGCATTCTACAGCTACGACCGGCTCCGGCTTTAAAGACTGTATTTTCACCGCATCTTTTTAACATAGAATTTTCCGCTCCGGTGAATAATTAAAATTAACTGCATTTGACAATCGGTTTACAGAAACAGACCCAAAAGTACCATATTTATTTCTTTTGGCGAAAAGACTCTATGGTC
This sequence comes from Dethiobacter sp., assembly GCA_003605065.1. Classification (GTDB taxonomy): domain Bacteria; phylum Bacillota; class Dethiobacteria; order DTU022; family UBA8154; genus UBA9862. The sequence continues at coordinate 29,764 of QZJM01000057.1, forward strand.
TCCTTGGTGCCGGTATAAAGACCAATGGCACTAAGACCGAGTACAAGGCCTACTATGACTGATTCATACCACATCTGGTCGCTGTAAAAATGGTAACCGACAGAAGCCAGCAGCCCCAGGGCCACTGTCAAAAGAGAAGCATACTTTTCACTCAAACCAAGCATCCTGGCAAGCTGCACCAAACCCAGAATAATGGCGATGGCGGAAACGCCGCCAATAAGTTCCACGTCGGTCATAAAAATCACTCCCGGTTATAAAGGTATAGGGAAAAATAGATGTAAATTATCTGTACCAGATTATGAAGCTCAACCTGGTTTTGTTAACATTTAAAATCGTAATTACTTGCAGGCTCTAAAAAAACAGTCATAATATAATTCCTTTTTTCTTTTGCTCTATAGAGGGCTTCATCAGCAATTCTAATAAATTGGTCGGTGCCTACATCTACCCCTTCTTTTGTTGAGGCTATACCGATACTCACAGTAATTTTGCAAGTGATATTATCATACGAAAAAATGTGATTTTCTACTATCATTCTAATTCTATCGGCAATTTTAAAAGCTTCTTCGGTGTCAGTTTGGGGAAGAATTAACGCAAATTCTTCCCCGCCCCATCGGGCGATTATATCGTTTCTTCTCGTATTGCCTCGTAGAATTTCCGCAAATTGTTTTAGTACCTGGTCGCCGGCAATGTGCCCGTATGTGTCGTTTACTTTTTTGAAATTATCTAGATCTAGCAGAATTAGTGAAACTGGAGCTTTGTTTTGCTGTTCGGATAATTTTGTATAAAAATATTCCCTGTTGCGCAGGCCAGTCAGCACATCAGTATGTGCCCGTCGGTACAATTTTTTAATTAAAATGCCACAAATTGTGCTTATTAACACCTGAATTATCACAAAGGTCATCCATACCAGACCTTGATTATGGTTGTAATGTCTATCTATCAAAAGTGTGATAAGCCATAAAATTAGCCCGCCTGACAATAAAATTGCAGGAGCATATTTATACATTTTTTCTTTAATCGAAACCACCCTTTTGACCTCCACCTTTGCAATAATACTCAACAATATACTTATCAATTTTTTCACTTATTTTAAGAAGAATTTCCTTGCTTATGTTTATTTTTACCGCATTATTAAGGATATTTCTTGCTATTTTTATTTTATCTTTTTCGTTCACTCCGTTCACCCCATGTAAAAATAACCACAAACATAATTTTACATCAAATATTAGCTTATTGCAAATAATAATGATATGCACACAGCAAATTCAGATACGGCTTAAAGTCAGATAAAGTATTTAAAAGTAGGGAGTGAACGAAAATGGAGAAAAAAGTTGAGATAGATAACAAGGCCATCGGGCAGAGAATACGGGAAGAAAGGGAAAAGCTCCAGCTTTCGCGGGAAGAGTTTGCAGAAATCATAGGACTTTCGGACTACTATATCGGGCAACTGGAGCGGGGAGAGAGGCAGATGAGTCTCCCCGTTTTGGTTAAAATCGTCAATTGTTTACACGTGTCTTTAGATTACCTGATTTTCGGAGAAACTGCTCATAATGTTTATGTTCACGATGCCCATAATATTTATGATACCTGTGGCAGTAATAAAGACAGGGATGTAAAAAGTTTACTCAACAAGTGCTCGCCGAAAGAATTAGAGTTAGTCAAAAAACTTATAAGAACTATTCTTCCTTATTTAGGCAAAAACTAAAAGAGCTATTTTATTCACTGAGGTTATGATATGCATTTGGATCGATCCTCCTCTTCTTTTTATCCTTTTTTTTGAGGCTCTTATTAGTATAAGGTTTTTTAAGCAGGAAGAGATAAAAACGTCTTAAGACCACTGCCGTCTGCGCCCTGGTCAGCGGTTCATCAGGATAAAATTTGCCGTCACTTTTCCCTGCCATAAGCCTGTTGTCTTTTACAAATCTAATCCCTTCCGCCGCCCAGTGATTGGCGGGTACATCCGGAAAGATATTCTCCCCTAAATTTTGTTTTACAGCAGTAAGAAATTGATCCCAACCATTTAGCCTGCCGCGCAGCACCCGCGGACAATTCTTGCCGCTCCACCGGTTGTGCTGCACAACCTGGTTAATATCCAACCCGAATTTTTGCAAGAGATCCGCTACCAGCCAGGCTGCATTGGCCTCTGCTTTCTGCCTGTTTCCATCCTGGTTCTCACATATTTCGATACCGATACTGCTCCGGTTCCCTGGTCCGTTCAGCCCGTCACCGGCATGCCAGCCTACCTCGTTGAGGGGAAGGTGTTGGACGATTTGTTTATCATCAACGGTAAAATGCCAGGAAACAGGTAGTTTGGCTGCTTCATCCCCTTTGAGGTACCGGGCGTGCGCCAGGGCGTCCGCCCCTGCCCTGGTGTTTGCCGTGTCGTGAACCGTAATCCACTTCGGACCGGAGAGCTTCAGGCTTGACCTGTTCGGCCTCCCTGACGGGATAAAATCCTCTATGATTTGTGGAAATACCACCCTACATCACCTCTGTATATCTAATTCTCTCATTCTCTCTATATAATTTATTAAGATCCCCTCCTGTTGGTGCCAATTTCCACTGAGAAAAGTGTCGCTACAGTTTAACAGGTGTTTAGTACACTGCCTGTCAGGAGTTACAATAGTCAGATCTTCAGGTTGTCCTGACCCGGAAAAGCTGGTTAAAAAGGTGATGTAGCTTTCAGCTCACTTCCTCCAGGATTTGGATAAGAAACTTGAGATACTGCTTTTCCTGTCCCTCTAAGTCCTTTATTTTAAGGGAAACACCTTTCCCGGCATGCAGCGAAAGGTTACGGCGGTAACGGCTCACCAGCTGCCAGAGCTGTTCACTCTGGAAATTTTTTTCCTTCTGGAACTTTATAATGGTCTGGTTTTTCTGCTGTTCGATACTTTCCACACCCTTTTGCCGGGCCAGCTGGCGCAGGCGCATAACCAGAAGCAGGTTTTCTACCGGCGGCTGGAGACGCCCGTAACGATCCTTTAACTCCACCACCATATCCCGCAATTCCTCCCTGTTCTCCAGTGTGGCGATACGCCGGTATAATTCGATTTTCTGCTGCTGGTTAGTTACATAGGAGGAAGGCAGGTAAGCATTGATATTTAAGTCAATCCTGGGTTCAAATTCCCGGGGCGTGCCTGGCTTTTTGCCCTTCATCGTTTCGATGGCCTGATCAAGCAGGCGGCAGTACAGTTCGTACCCCACGGCCATCATATAACCATGCTGCTCCGGGCCGAGCATATTACCTGCTCCCCTGATTTCCAGGTCTCGCAGGGCAATTTTAAAACCGGAGCCCAGGTCCGTAAATTCTTTAATGGCCTGAAGCCTTTTGACAGCGTCCTCAGTCATAACCTTATCTTTCCTGTAAGTCAGGTAACAGTAAGCCAGGCGGTTAGAGCGGCCCACACGGCCCCTGAGCTGGTAAAGCTGGGCCAGGCCGAAATGATCGGCGTCGTATACTACCATGGTGTTTACATTGGGAATGTCGAGGCCTGCCTCTACAATGGTTGTACTTACCAGGAGATCATACTCCCGGTGCAAAAACTTGTGCATCACTTCCGACAGTTCCTGTTCAGGCATCTGGCCATGAGCCACTATAATTTTCGCCTCCGGAATAAGTTCCCGTAACCTGGCAGCCCATTTTTCAATAGTCCGGACACGGTTATAGATAAAATAGACCTGGCCCCCGCGGTTTAGCTCCCTCTGGATAGCCTCTTTTATCAGGCTGTCCGAATACTCCACCACGTAAGTTTGTACCGGATAACGGTTTTCAGGGGGCGTATCGATGACGCTCAAATCCCTGGCGCCGGAAAGGGCCATGTGCAGGGTACGGGGTATAGGGGTGGCTGTCATGCTCAGGACATCTACTTCCTGGCGGAACATTTTAAGCTTCTCCTTGTGACGGACACCAAAACGGTGTTCCTCATCTATAACCAGCAGCCCCAGGTCTTTAAATTCGATATCTTTGGAGATAAGCCTGTGGGTGCCCACAACAATATCGATAACCCCGGCTTTAAGGCCTTTGATAACCCTTTTTTGCTCCTTGGCACTGCGAAAGCGGCTTAAAAGCTCAACCTGGACAGGAAAGCCTTTAAACCGTTCCAGGAAATTTTCGTAGTGCTGCTGTGCCAGAATAGTGGTGGGAACCAGGAAAGCCACCTGTTTACCGTCCGTAATAGCCTTAAAAGCAGCCCGCAGGGCCACCTCTGTTTTTCCGTAGCCAACATCACCGCAAAGAAGGCGATCCATGGGACGGCTGTTTTCCATGTCAGCTTTAGCTTCCTGGATGGCCCGGAGCTGATCTTGTGTCTCTTCATAGGGGAAGCGATCTTCAAATTCCAACTGCCAGGCGTGATCGGCGGAAAAAGCATACCCTGTGGTAGCCTCCCGGGCAGCATAAAGGGAAAGCAGTTCCCTGGCCAGATCCTGGACAGATGCTTTAACACGATTCTTAATACGGACCCATTCCTGTCCCCCCAGGGAGGATACTTTGGGAGGCCGCCCGTCCCCGCCCACATACCTCTGTAAAAAATCGATCTGATCCACCGGGAGATAAAGTTTATCTTCACCGGCATATTTGATGTACAGGTAGTCACGGGTCACACCGTCTACTTCCATGGTGCGAATACCCATATATCTCCCAATACCGTGCTGTTCGTGAACAACAAGATCACCTGTCTTCAGTTCCTGGAATTCCCTTAATGAACCCGTTCCCCTGGTTGTGGCCCAGCGCTTCTTTTTCCTCTGTGCCGGCAAAATTTCCTTGTCCACGAGAATAACCAGGCCCAGGGAGGGAATTATAAACCCGTTTTCCAGCCTTCCCGTAGTAATTTTAATAATCTTTTCCGCCTTTTTACCGCCTCTGACCTTTTCTACAGGAAAAGCGATCACTTCGCCTTTTTTATCCAGGGACAATTCCCGTTCACTTTCGGTCATCCGTAAAAGAACCTGGTGTTCACCGGAATGAGAAACTGTCAAGCCATGTTCAGTAAGAAGCCTTTCCATTTCACCGGCTCTCTTTTCTCCGTCACACATGAGTAATACTTCATATCCCTGAGACCACCAGGATTTCAGCTCCTCCTGCAGGAGATCCAGGCGCCCCATAAAAGAAGGCACAAGCCGAGCCTGGATATTTATGGCGCTGGAGACCATTACATAAGGTATATTGCGGGAAAAGGCTGTCAGAGCGATGATATTCAGGTTATTCCTGTGTACGATTTCTCTGAGGTTCCAGCAGACTTCCACCTGGCCCGGTAAAATATCTCCCTGCAGCAGCAGTCCTGCCTGGTACTCCTGCAATTCTTTTAAAAGAGAGTCTGCTGCAGAAACAACATTTTCCGGATCATCCCAGAAGAGCAGCCCTTTCTCCGGAAAATAATCCGTTAAGGCCGCTGGCTCGGGGTAAAAGTAAGAAATATATTGTTCCAGCCCTTCAAAATGGCCGGAGTTCCCCAGTTTGGCCAGGTGGTTCTCCACCCTCGTGCGCAGCCTGTCGGCAGCTTCTTCCTGTTTTTTACTTTTAAGCTGTTTGGTGACTTTCTCCAGCTCTTCGCAAAGAATTTTGCCGCCCTGCTGCAGTGCTTCACCGCTTAAGATAACTTCGTGGGCAGGCAGGATGGAAACGGAAGCAATGGGTTCCAGGGAGCGCTGGCTCTCCGGATCAAAATAATTTAGTGTCTCCACTTCTTCGTCGAAAAAAGAGATACGCACAGGCCAGGTTGTATGAAAAGGAAAAATATCAACGATATCTCCCCTGACACTGAAAGAGCCTTCACTCTCTGTTAAATCCGCTCTTTCATAACCCATCTCCACAAATTTTCCCAGCAAGGACTTCCACTCTATCCTGGTACCGGCTTTGATGGCAAGGTGCTGTCCTCTCCAGTATGCTGCCGGGGTTAGTTTGCCCAGCAAAGCGGCAACAGGAGCAATGACGAGGATTCGTTTCTTTAAAGCCAGTCTTTCCAAGACCTTAAGGCGCTGCTGCAGGATCTCCCTGCTCTGGGTTAAAACTTCTCCAGTATAGAAGAAATCCTTCCCCGGGAAGAGATAAACTTCATCGGCGGGCAAAAATCCTTTTATTTCCTCGAAAAGCCTTTCAGCCCTGGCCGTATCGCTGGTCAAAACCAGGGATGCTGCCGGTGTACTGGCAAACAGGGCCGCTATGAGAAAACTGCGTTGAGAACCTTCCAGACCCGTTACCAGCCGGGCACTGGCTCTTAACTGGGAACTTTGCAGGGAAACGAACGAAGGATCCTCCTGCCACTTTTCTAACAAGTTGTAAGGCAATGATTAAACCTCCTACAATCAAACATAAACGTTAAGTAGACTTTAACTTTTAAAACCGGATTAAACGGTTCAAAGTCAAAGCCTGCCTTAAATTGCAATTAATATTTATATTTTTAAAATTATATGACAAATATGCTTTATTAATAACATTATTCATCGCTTTAACTATTGGTAAAAAAGGTTGTCTTTACAAATCGGACCATCCCGGGCCCTGGACAAACTTTTCTTCAAAACAAGAGGGGCAAAGGGAATAGAGCAGCAAACCCTGCTCGTCATTGTATTTTATTATATCTTCCTTCTCCGCGGGAGTCAACGTATTGATGCCCAGTTTTTCTATCTCCACATTATCGATTTCCACCGTTTCCTGGGGTTGGCCGCAAAGATCACATATGTACGTAACCTTCATTATCTTCTACTGCCTTTTACTTAAGTTCCTGTTCATATTTCCAGCCTGCAATATATTCTAGCCCGAGAACATAAAAATATTCTATTTTTGAAAAAACTCTTTACTTTTCCGTGGAGCGGAGAGCGTTATACCTGTTCATAGCCTCAGCCAGGCCCTGTGTCAGGAAAACTTCGACCGCATCGGCAGCCGTTAGAACCATTTCCAGCATGACCCGTTCCTCTGCAGGAGAAAATGAAGAGAGGACGTAATCAGCCTCATCGCTTAAATCCGCCGGACGACCTATTCCCAGGCGAAGCCTGGCAAAATCTTCACTTTGTAACAATGTAATAATCGAAGCCATACCTTTATGTCCCCCACTTCCTCCCCTGGGGCGCAGGCGGATTTTTCCCAGGGGAAGGTCCAGATCATCATAGACGACGAGCAGGTTCTCCCGGCCCAGGGAAAAATATTTTAAAAGAGCGGCAACAGCCAGACCGCTGCGGTTCATAAAGGTTAAGGGCTTGGCCAGAAGCACCTCTTCTCCGGCCAGAAAAGAACGGGCAAGATAAGACTGGCAGCTGGCCTCTCTCAACCTGGCCTTGCTGCGCGAAGCCAGTTCGTCTATTACCCAAAAGCCCACGTTATGCCTGGTAAGAGCATACTTTATGCCGGGATTCCCCAGCCCCACAAGTAAAAACAAATTATTCCACCTCGATACAACATAACAGCTATCCGGGCAGAAAGGTTCTGGTCCCCCCAGGCTGCCCGGATCAATGGAAGCTTTAATACTGCTCTTCTTATTATTCTTCCTGCTTTTCTTCTTCCGGTTCCTCTACTCCCTCTTCCCCTTCTTTAGCTTTTTCTCCATGCGGCGCTAAAACAGAGGCAATATATTCATTTTCATCTTCCAGCATTTCCATACCTTTGGGCAGTTTAAGATCCGCTACTGTAAGGGCATCACCAATTCCCAGATTCTCAATGGGGACATCGATATATTCGGGAATATCAGTCGGCAGGCAGCGGACACTGACCTCCCGAAGCTGTACCTGAAAAACTCCACCTTCTTTAATTCCACCGGGCTCCCCGGTAAAGTTCAGGGGTACCGCTACTTCCAGCTTTTCTTTCAGGGAAATTCGTATTAAATCGGCATGGAGAAGAAAATCCCTCTGCAGGGGATGCTTCTGCAATTCCTTGACCATAACGGTCTCCGTGGAGGTACCGTTATCACCTTTAATCTGCAAATCAAGGAGAACATTGGATCCTGCTGTAAGGGCTTTCTTTAAGGTCATCCCCTCGAGAATAATCATCCTGGGTACAACACCACGGCCATATACCACCGCCGGGATCATCCCTTTGCTTCTCAATTGCCTGCTGTTTCCCTTACTTCTTTTTTCGCGTGGTAAAGCTTCAATTTTAAAGCGCTCCATAATTTTCCTGGTTTTTAAAAATTCCAGGAAACACCTCCTTCGATGTTTAAGTCCTAGTCAAATAATTTGCTTACAGAATGCTCCTTGTGGATACTCTTAATGGCATCCCCAATAAGACAGGCTACAGATAAAACAGTTATTTTGTCCATTTTCTTCAGGCTGTTATTCAGCGGTATGGTGTTGGTTACCACCAATTCCTTGATGGGTGACTGCAAAATACGTTCCTTGGCGGGACCGGATAAAACAGGGTGAGTACAACAGGCATAAATTGCTACGGCGCCCCTCTTTAATAATTCCCCCGCTCCCAGTGTGATAGTACCCGCTGTATCGATAAGGTCATCGATCATAATAGTTTCTTTTCCCTGTACATCCCCGATAATGTTCATAATCTCTGTCACATTGGGCTCAGGGCGTCTTTTTTCGATGATCGCCAGGGGCATGTGCAGGCGTTCTGCCAGTTCCCTGGCACGTGTTACCCCTCCCAAATCCGGAGAAACCACTACGCCGTTTTTAATCTGTTTCTGCTTAAAATAGCGTGCCAGGATGGGTATGCTCAGCATATGGTCTACGGGAATGTTAAAAAAACCCTGGATCTGTCCTGCATGAAGGTCCATACAGATAACGCGGTCCGCGCCTGCTGTGGTCAGCAGATCGGCAATAAGCTTGGCCGTAATAGGATCCCTGGCCCGCATTTTGCGATCCTGCCGCGCATAACCGTAATAGGGGATTACAGCGTTAATTCTCCTGGCAGAAGCTCTTTTCATGGCGTCTATAAAAATGAGCAATTCCATCAGGTTGTCGTTAACGGGGTAACAAAGGGGCTGAATAATAAAAACATCATCCCCCCTGACGCTTTCCCCAATATATATAGATATTTCTCCATCACTAAAGCGCTTAACCTCACCCAACCCCAGGGGGATCCCCACATAACCGGCCACTTCTTCTGATAGAGGAAGGTTTGCTGTTCCTGTAAAGACCTTTAGCTCACGCTCTTTTTTCAATGTATTATTCTCCTCCTACACTATATAATAACATGAAATAAGTCATAGAAGGTAATAATTCTCTACACGAACTGCTTTTTCCTGCTACTTTTCTTTTTTCGTCTCCAGAAACCTCCGGCCGAGCCCTTCTTTATTGTCCTGCTTAGGACGGGAAATAGCCAGTGAGCCAGGGGGTACATCGCGGCTAACGGTGGAACCTGCGGCAATAAAAGCACCCTTTCCCACCTTCAGGGGAGCGATCAAATTACTGTTGCAGCCGATAAAAGCTCCCTCTTCGATACTGGTAACGTGCTTGTGGCGCCCGTCAAAGTTGACCACAATGCTGCCCGCACCCATATTCACACCGGGCCCCATTTGTGTATCCCCCACATAGCTGAGATGAGGCACCTTGCTGCCCCGCCCGATAGTACTGTTCTTAATCTCCACAAAATCACCAATCTTTGCCCCGGCCTCTATTGTGCTCCCCGGACGGATATAAGCATATGGGCCTATATTGGCTCCATCCTGGAGAACGCTTTCCATAACCACGGCCTGCCGGCAGGTAACTTCATCGCCAACTATGGTATCGATTAAGTGCAGCCCCGGGCCCAGCCGGCAGTTTTGGCCCACCCTGGTCTTCCCCTCCATGATGGTCTGGGGATAGATAACGGTATCCCTGCCGATCTCCACTCCCATATCCAGATAAGTAGTGGCCGGATCGATCATGGTAACCCCTGAACGCATTAAGGCGGCATTGATCTTTTCCCGCATACGGGAAGCAGCCCAGGCCAGCTGCAGGCGGTCATTAATACCCAGGGCCTGTTGGGCATCTTCGATTACATAGGCCTCCACCTTGTAACCTGCATCTGCCAGGATAGGGATCAGCTCTGTTAGATAATATTCCCCTTTGATTGTATTTTGAGGTAAAGAGGGAAGAAAGCTCTTCAGGGCCTGCAGGTCGAAGCAGTAGCTCCCGGTATTAATCTCCTGCACCATTTTTTGTTCTGGCGTGAGATGCAGTTCCTCCACTATTTTTTGGACCCGACCCTGTTGATCCCTGATGATACGGCCGTAACCGCTGGGATCATTCATGGGAGCCGTCAGGACTGTAGCCGCAGCACCCTGTTGGCGGTGAAAAGAAATTAATTGCTCCAGCACCGCACTTTCCAGCAGGGGAGTATCACCACAGAGGACAAGGACCTCTCCACTGCCGGGAAGGTATGGTAAAACCTGCTGCAGGGCATGCCCTGTTCCCAGCTGCTGCTGCTGCTCTACATATGTAAACCCTTCCCCAAAATAGTCCCTTACCTGCTCTGCTCCATGCCCGATTACCAGTACCTGCCCGGCAGTAACGGTTTTGGCAGACTCCAGAACATACCAGAGCAGGGGCCTGCCGCACAACATGTGCAGTACTTTGGGTAAAGATGATTTCATGCGGGTCCCTTCCCCCGCCGCCAGAATAACAGCCCGGGGCTGTTCCATTTTTCACTTCCTCCTTTTCAAAAAACCTCTTCCGGCAAGTTGTTAAAGATTATTTATAATTCTTTAGGAAACATTTTTACCGTTAATAACCTGGCGGACCAGCTCCAGATCGCTGGTTTTATCCACATCAAAACCAATTTCGGCATATTCACTGATAACAGCCCGCGCTTTAATATTTAAAAGGCTGGAAAAGCGTTTTTCTAACAGGGGAATCGTTATTTTTTTGGTCAAAACGCGGAAAACAAACCCCGACCCCAGTAAAGCCACCATTTTCAGCGGTTTTTTTCTATATTCAATAAACCGGCTTATTACGGGAACAGAAGGTTCAATGGCAGCAGGATTTACCAGGAATACGTTGCCGCCTGTAAAAGTTCCCTCCACTAAATTAACATAGGTACGTTTTACACCGGGAAATTTTTTTTCGCAGTTTTCCTTGCTGACAATGGGGTAATAAAAATCTGAATCATAGGGAAGGCACTTTTCCAGAAAATCCTTAACGGCCTGAGGGTTAAGGAGAGGAATGTCCGCCGTGCTGATGAGAAGATGGTTTTTAGTCTGTAAAAAGCGGTTGGCTTCCACAAGGTTTTGTAAGATGGAATCACTTTCGGGGACAAGTTCCACTGAAAATTCCTCCTGTAAAAAAGCAAAGTCCCCTACCGGCCCTACCAGGGCAATACGCCCGATTTCCTCCACCTGGCGGTAGGCTTCCAGGACATAGCGCACCATTTCCTTGTCATCGATTTTAATTAAGGCCTTGTTGGATATTTCTTCGGAGTTATCAAGATCCTTGTTTATACCGCCAGCCAGAATAACACAATCTACCACCTCAGCATCGCCGTCCTTGTATTTTTTTCTATTATATACTTTTATTTCTGAATTGTCTCCGTAAAAATAACCCGGTGGCCCTGCAGCGCCAATTCTTTCCCAGCTTCACGAAGGTTTTTTTCATCCCGGGAAAGAGCAAAAACGGTAGGGCCGCTGCCTGAAACCAGAGCAGCCAGCCCTTTGCTTAAAAGTTGCTCTTTTAAGAAAAAAACGTCTTCCTCCAGGGAAAAAACCGGTGATTCCAGGTGATTACAGAGAAGCCTGAGCAGCTCATGGAAAAAATCCTTCCCGGAATTAAGGCTTTCTTCCAAAAGTTCTACAAACCTGTCAGAAACTGTTCTTGCGGGTATTTTATCCAAACATAAAGCACTGTAAACCTCGGCGGCAGAAAGGGCTTTCCCTGCGGGTACAGCCAGCAGCACTTTTGCCGGCGGGAAGCAGGGAAGGGGTCTGACCTGCTCCCCCCGTCCCTCAGCTAAGGCGGTTCCTCCATAAATAAAAAAAGGAACATCTGAACCCAACACGGCGCCCAGTTCTCCCAAAGTCTCCGCCTCCAGGGAAAGGTTCCATAATTGATTTAATCCTTTAAGTGCTGCCGCGGCATTACTGCTGCCTCCACCTAATCCCGCCGCTACGGGTATTTTTTTAATCAACTCCATCCTGGCCCCTTTATCAGGGGCATAAAGGGATTTTAAAAGCAGGGCCGCCCGGTAGGCCAGGTTGCCTTCTCCCCGCGGCAGAGTTGTGTCATTACATAAAAGTTCGAGGCTGCCTGCAGGCAGCTCCTCTAAAAAAAGGGTATCATGAAGCTCTAACTCCTGAAAGACCGTTTTTAACTGGTGATAACCGTCTTCCCTCCGGAAAAGAACTTCAAGGGTAAGATTAATTTTCGCATGTGATTTTATTTCCAGACGCACCAGATCACTCCATTTTACCGCCAACCTGTACCTTAAATTTTTTTGGATCAGAGATAACGTAACAGCCGGGGATTTGCTGTAATTCCGGGAATACGTCCCCGCTTGGCTATAGGCTGTCCCTTTATTTCTTTTAAATCCATGGTCATATCTATGGGACGTGCCGCGGAAATATAACTGCCCACTCCAAAAGCATCAGCACCGGCCTCCGCCAACAGGGGTATACGCTCCACAGTTATGCCTCCAGAGACAAGAATGTTTACATGGGCATAACCGGCTTGATCCAGGCGGGCACGGATCTCCCGCACAAGCCCCGGTGTCACACCGCCTCTTTCTACCGGAGTGTCCAGCCTTACCCCGTATAACTGTTCTTTTAAAGCAGCAGCAACCCTCAGGGTTTCTTCCGCCTCGTCTTTGAAGGTATCAACCAGGATTATACGGGGAGAATCAGGGGGCATAATTTTATTATAAAGGAGGGCGGTCTCCACCGTATCACCGATGATCAATATGGCGGCATGCGGGACTGTGCCCACCGGTTCTTTCCCCAGTAATTTGGCCCCCATAATACAACTGCAATCACGAGCCCCTCCTATAATCGAAGCTCGTTCCATTACCGGGGCCACGGCAGGGTGAACGTGGCGTGCACCAAAACAAAAAACAGGCTTCTCCCCGGCAGCATCCCGGCAGGTCCGGGCGGCAGTAGCCCAGCCGCTGGCGCTGGCCAGCATCCCCAGGAGAGCTGTTTCGTACATACCGAATTCGTCGTAGGGGCCGCTGATGCGCATGACCACTTCCTTCCGCTCCACTTCGCTCCCTTCCGGAACAGCCCAGAGAGACACTTTCTTGCCTTTTAAAAGGTTAAAAGCCTCCTCCACTCCCACCAGAACCCCCGGCCTGCTGCAAAAAATCTCGGCTACGACAGGAGTATTTTCCTTACCGGCATGAGCCAGGAGTTCCCTGGTGCGCAAAAAATAAAGATCGGAAGTAGCACCGCTGACAATCTCCTCGTGGGTAGCGCTGTGAAAAACACGCTCTTCTTCTATTTTAAACTCCCTGACATCATTTACACCCTTTAATTCTTTCACTAAATATCCCCCTCTATAAATATGCCTGTCCATCGTAATTTTATGGAAATTATTGTAATTACCGGATAGTTTTTAAAAACATTATTCTGCAACTGTATAAGAAAATCCTTTTTGAGAATATATTAACTTGCTTTAAAACCTGCCTATTTATGAAAGGGTATACCACTGCTGGTATACCCTGCCACCTTACTGCTGCTTCGGAGAGACGGTCCTTTCAGCCCTTTCGATAGCTTTCTTCACCAGGTTACCACAGTTCCGGGAAGTTACCTCACCAAACCCTTCCCTGCGGGCAATTTCACCGACACCAAGTTCATCTGCCAACTCATACTTCAGAGCATCAGACATCATGCCGGCACGCTTTCTTCTAGGCATTAAACCTTCAACTCCTTTGAAAAATTATATGTTCAGTGGCTTTAATATTTTATGTGTAATAGAGTAAAATATAGCTGTAAAATAATTGTCCTGGTGAACAACATCCACAAATTAAACAATTAAAGTTGGCTTACTCAAAAATTAACATTTTAAAAATAAAGGATAATTAAATCGATGGATTATACCCCTTCTTACCTCAAGCTTTCCCTGCAGGAACTGCAGCAAAGGGCTGCCGAAGCAAAAAAACGGCTGGCTTCCTGTTACATTTGCCCCTGGGACTGCCACGTCAACCGCCCGCAAGGTGAACTGGGGCACTGTCAATCTCCGGCCAACTCCGTGATCTCCAGCTACCACGCCCATTTCGGCGAAGAACCACAGCTTGTCGGTCGTTTCGGATCCGGAACGATCTTCTTCACCCACTGCAACCTGGACTGTTTTTTCTGCCAGAACTGGGAAATAAGCCACGGAGGTGAAGGCAGGGAAGTCACAGCGGAAACCCTGGCCGGTATCATGCTGGCCCTGCAGGAAATGAAATGCCACAATATTAACCTGGTCACGCCCACGCCTCATGCCGCCGCCATACTGGAAACCATCCCCCTGGCGGTGGAACAGGGCCTTGAAATCCCCTTTGTTTATAACAGCGGGGGTTACGAATCTCTGGAGACACTTAAACTGCTGGAGGGAATTATAGACATATACATGCCTGATTTTAAGTACTGGGAGGCAGAAACAGCCCGGCGCTGCTCCGGGCCGCCCGACTACCCGGAGTGTACCAGGGAAGCCCTCAAGGAGATGCAGAGACAGGTGGGCGATTTAAAGACAGATGACAGGGGCATAGCTTACCGTGGCCTGCTGGTCCGCCACCTGGTGCTTCCCGGCAACCTGGCGGGGACCAGGGAAGTCGTTCGTTTCCTGGCCAAAGAAATATCCCCCCGTTGTGCCGTAAACATTATGGGCCAGTATTACCCGGCTTATAAAGCACACATGTACACTCCCCTGGATCACCCTTTAAAAAATGAAGAATACCGGGAAGCAAAAAAAATAGCAGCCCGCGCCGGGCTGCAGCTGCTTAAATAAGGAAAAAATGATTCCTTGGGAAGTGTCTTTAAAAACTTTAGCTCCTCGTAAAAATTTACAATCATAGCAAGACGCTGTTTTATCAGCAATTTGTCAATCATTTTTAACCGCCTCCTCCAGGTATTCATCCAGGTACCTCTCCAGAAAAGGCCTAAAATCTGCTGCCCTCCTGAGGATGTCTTCTTCGTATGTACCCCGAAACTGTTCATCCTTGATTTCGTGACAGGCTACAAAATGGCCCTCTTTAATATGCCTTAATTCCGGTTTTTTTTCACAGCCCATGCTGGCCTGAGGACAGCGGGAATAAAAACTGCAGCCTGAAGCATGGTCAGGCACGGTCCCCTTTTTGTAATCATCCTTTAACATGGTCCCGTATTTGTTCTCCTGGCCCAATTGTGAAAATGCCTTTACCAGCATCCTGGTGTAAGGATGCCGGGGATTATCGTATACTGTTTTGGAAGGTCCAATTTCTACTATATCTCCTTTGTACATAATTGCCGTCCTGTCGCTCATCCAGCACACTACCTCCAGGTCATGGGAGATAAACAAGTAGGCAATATTAAACATTTTTTGAATATCTTTTAGCAGGTTTAAAACCTGGGCCTGCACAGAAACATCCAGCATGGAAGTAGGTTCATCGGCCACGATAAAGCAGGGCTTTAAGGATAGAATCCGGGCCAGCACCGCCCTTTGAATCTGCCCCCCACTTAATTCATGGGGGTATCGATTTAAATGTTCTTTGTTCAGGCCTACCAGGTCAATCAACTCATAAGCCTTTTTTCTTTCTTCCCGTCTGCTGTTATAAACCTGCTGAATCTGCATGGGTTCCATAATGCTTTCATAAATTTTCATCCGGGGATTTAGGGCAGACTCGGGGTGCTGAAAGATAATCTGCATTTTTGACCTGGTGCGCTGCAGTTCCCCAAGCCCTAAAGCCATAAGGTCAACCCTGTCCAGATAAACCTTTCCCTCAGTAGGTTCAAGGAGCCTCAGCATCATTCTCCCCAGAGTAGATTTACCGCAACCGCTCTCTCCTACCAGCCCCAAGGTCTCTCCCGGTTGAATGTCGATGGATACGCCATTAACGGCATTAACCCGCTTCCTTTTGAAAACTCCCGTGGAAAAGCTTTTTTTCAGGTTTACAGTTCTGATCATTAAAGAGGCACCTCACTTTACAACCATCATCAACTATTTCAAGCCGGGGATGTTTCTGGGCACAATCTTTAGCTGCCTGGTTACAGCGGGGATGAAATTTACAGCCGGCAGGCAATTCTATCAGGCTCGGGCTGAGGCCCCTGACCGGGACCAGCCCGTTAGAGGGAAGAGAAGCTATCAACCCCCTGGTATAAGGGTGCCTGGGTAAAGATAATATATCTCTTGTTGGACCTGTCTCTATTATTTCCCCTGCATACATGACGGCTATTTTGTCACAAAGGCAGGAAGCTACTTTTAGATCATGGGTGATAAGGAGCATGGTTGCAGAAGTCCTTAACACCAGCTGCCTTAAAATTTCCACTACCTGGATACGAATTAAGGCATCCAGGCCCTTGGTCGGTTCATCGGCAATTAACAGGGATGGTTCCCCGGCAATGCCCATGGCCGCCAGGACCCTTTGTTTCATGCCGCCGCTTAACTGGTGAGGGTACTCTTCTGCCCTTTTACCGGGATCGGGAAAATCAAAAGAACGGAGCATTTCTATGGCGGCCTGCCGGGCTTTTTTCCAGGGTAACCGCTGCTGCAGGTGAAAGACCTCGGCAACCTGGAAGCCTATTTTTAATACCGGGTTAAGGGAAGTAGAAGGGTTTTGAGGGATTAAAGCAATTTCTTTTCCCCTGATTTTTCGAATCTCCTTTTCAGGTAATCCCGTTAGATTTAAACCTTTATAAGCTATGGTGCCCTTAACCTCTGCATTGGTCGGTAACAGGCCCATTATGGATAGGCCGAGAACCGATTTGCCACAGCCTGTTTCCCCTACCAGCCCCATAATCTCCCCTTCTTCAATTACCAGGTCAACCCCGTTAACTGCTTTTACCACTCCATCCCCTGTATTAAAGCTTGTCTCCAGGTTTTCTATATTCAACAAGTAACCCATTAATATTTTCCTCCTGTTATCAACAGTCAACTTCAAATTATTGATTAAAATTTTTGAAATAATTTGCTTTTTAATCTGGGATCCATAATGTCCCTCAACCCATCTCCCAAAAAATTAAAGGCTAAAACTGTAATCATTATTGCCAATCCAGGGAAAATGGTCAAGTGAGGGGCTCTCCGCATAAAAGGGACTCCCTGGTTTAACATCATTCCCCATTCTGGAGTTGGCGGCTGAGCTCCCAAACCTAAAAAGCTCAAACCGGCAATTGACAGGATAGCGCCTCCTATGCTGAGAGTCATTATTACAATTACCGGCCCCATACAGTTTGGTAAAATATGACGGCATAACAGGTAAATATCACTTGCACCAAGGGCCTTTGCGGATTCCACGTATTCCTGTTCTTTTATGGATAAGACCGAACCCCTTACCACCCTGGCATACTTGGTCCATCCAACGGCAGCCAGGGCTATAATAATGTTTTTCAGGTCCGGACCTAAAACTCCTGCTATCACTAAAGTCAAAACTATGCTGGGGAAGGATAACACTATATCTGTAATTCTCATTATTAATTCATCCATTATTCCTCCGAAGTATCCCGCCAGCAGCCCGGTAAAGACTCCAATACCCATGGTTAATACAGCAGAAATCACTCCTGTAGTAAGGGATATTCTTATGCCATAAATAAGCCGGCTGAAAAGGCACCTGCCAAACTGATCGGTTCCCATTAAATACTTTTCGTTTGAACCGGTTAAACGAATTTCTAAATTCTGCTCATAGGGGTCACGGAGGGTAATTAAAGGAGCAAATACTGCCATTAGGACCAGGACTGATATTATTATTAAACCAACAGCAGCCAGCTTGTTTTCTTTTAAAGCACTAAATGTTCTGTTTAACCTTTTTTTTTGCCAAACATACCGGTCGCCTGTTAATACTCCTCTCATTATTCCATCCCCTTTTCATACCTGATCCTGGGATTAAGATAAGCGTAAGAAATATCTACTATCAGGTTGGAAAAAACAAAAACAAGGGCAAAAAATAAAACGCATCCCTGGATTGCTGGAAAATCCCGGGCAAAAACAGATTCATGTAAATATCTTCCAATTCCTGGGCGGGCAAATATGGATTCTACAATAACTGCCCCTTCAAGAGCCCAGCCCAGCTGGAGCCCAACATATGTTACTACCGGTATCAATGCATTTTTCAGGGCATGTCCGGTTATGACCCGGTAATAAGGCAGCCCCTTGGCTTTAGCCGTCAATATATAATCCTGGGAAATAATCTCCAACATGCTTGAACGCATCAACCTGGCAACCATTGCTGCCATACCGGTCCCAAGGGTAACAGCCGGCAGCACCAGGTACCTGAACCCTCCGTAACCAGCCACCGGTAACAGGCCCAGTTTCAATGAAAAAAACATCATGAGAAGGAGGGCCAGCCAAAAATTTGGCATGGAAACTCCCAATAAAGCTCCAATCATGCTAAAAATATCTAAAAATGAATTCCTTTTTACTGCAGAAATTATTCCGACAGGAACGGCAATACCTAAGGAAATTAAAGTGCTTAAAAGAGCCAGTTCAAGGGTGGCCGGAAACCTGGATAACAGTTCTGTTAAGACGGGACGTCCGGTTCGGAAAGAATTACCCAGGTCCCCTTGAATTACTTTTTTCAACCATTTACCGTACTGAACATAAAATGGTATATTTAAACCCATTTCTTCCCTTAGTTCCTCTACGGCTTGGCGGGGAGGGTCTGCTCCGCCAAGCCGCCCCCTCAATATTAACTCTGCCGGGTCACCGGGTGCCAGGTGCATGGTAGAGAAAGTAATTAAAGTAACACCCAATAGTATTGGAACCAGCATCAAAATTCGCCGGAGAAGGTACCTTAACATCAATCAGCATCCTTTTCTATTCCCCTATATAGATATTCTCCAGGTGAAAGCAGGATTCTGTCGGATGTTCGTTATAGCCCTGTACATTGGAACGAACAGCTGTAACATTTACATAGTGATTTAAGAACATAACGGGAGTCTCATCCACAATTATCTCCTGCAATTTAGCAAAATATTTTTTCCTCTCCTGGAGGTTTGTAGTTCTTTGAGTCAGTTCAATTAATTCATCTACATGTTTATTATTAAATCCATAGGCTCCCCACCCTTTGCCGCCAGTATTTTTTGAGTGAAAATCTGACATAAGGTAATAACTGGGATCAGGGGCAAAGCCCAGGTTCCGGGCCAACAGGTACATATCAAACTTGCCTTCTTCCCGTAATGATTGAGCAGCACCTGTTTCAAGAACTTGTATGTTTACCTGTATTCCTGCCTTTTTCAGCTGGTCCTGGATTACTTCAGCCATGGGGGGCAGTTCTGCCCTGGTGGAATAAGTAATAAGGTCAACGGTAAAGGGTTTACCGTCCTTTTTAATTATTCCGCTGTTATCGGAATCCTTCCATCCGGCTTCTGCAAGCAGCGTTTTAGCTTTTTCCAAATCATAGGGGTATCCTTGAAGATTTTTATTAACCCAGGGGGTTGTAGGTGGAAAAGGTCCACTGGCAGCCACGTCAACTCCTGCCATAATGTGCTTCACAATAGACTCCCGGTCAATGGCATGATTTACTGCCTTTCTAACCCTGAGATCATTAAAAGGCTCTCTTAGCATATTTAATACTATTACACGAGAACGTAAAATAGGTTTAGTATAAACCTTAATCTCAGGATTTGCTTCCAGCTGCTCAACTGCATCGGCAGGAAGAATCTGTGCTACATCCAGCTCTTTATTTTCAAGCATCATTATCCTGGTAGCAGCCTCGGGGATTCCTTTATAAACAACCTTATCCAGGGTAGGGATTTTACCCCAGTAGTCATCATTCCTTACCAACACAGCCTCTTGATCAGGAATCCAGGAAGATAACATAAACGGGCCTGTGCCAATTATTTCTTTAAACTCTCCGTTTGCATCCAAAGAATTTTTTGATACGGGGGCTGCTTCACCTTTAGCCAGGATAGCAGCTAAAGGTGCGAATAGCTCCTCTGTTACAATAGTTAAAGTGTAATCACCCCGGGCTTCTATAGATTTTATGGGCACGTCTTTAAATAAAGTACCTTTTTCCATAACCCTTTCCAGTGACCACTTTACTGCTTCGGCATTGAGCGGTGTTCCATCGTGAAACTTAACTCCCTCTTCCAGTTTAAAGGTCCACTCCAGCTCATCACTGGATATTTCCCAGGATTTTGCCAATCCTGGTACAAGATTTATATCATAGTCAATAGCAACCAGGGTGTCCACCAGCCCTATCCTTAGAACAAGCCACCCTGCACTTACGGGGTCCAGTTCTTTAGGAGTCCAGGGCGATCCTATCACTAGTTCTTGAGGAATTTTCTCTTGAGGACTCTCTCCTTCAGCACTCTTTTCTTGAGGAACTTTATTGCCCCCACAGCCGCTGATCAATAAACACATTACAAGCAGTAACAATAATAAAACATTTTTACCTGATGTAAGACGAGACATTACTATTTCTCCCTTCTGTAGATATTTAAATTTGTTACATGAAAAAAGGCATATTAAACTCCGGGCGAGCGCAAGAGCTTAGCATTTTTCACCTACAACTACGTAGCACATAGTATTACTGCAATTTGCCAGTTTATATCCCAGGGGTAAAGCTTTTCTTTGCTCTTTCATTAATTTATTTATCGAAGGGGCAGTAATAATTTCAAGACCGGCTGCTTCCATTAAAGCTATTATTTTGCTTTGATCTACCCCTCTAAAAGGCAGCTGGCTTTCTAATTCCTTATAACGCCCTTTCCAGTTCCATGCATTTCGCCTTTCGGTTACAGTAATTATACAGCGACCTAAAAACATCTGTATTTTATTCAAATGATTCATATATTTACCGGTCCAATCACCATCCATTATCATGATTTTCCCCCGGGGTTTTAAAACGCGCACCCAATCCCGTATAGCTTTCCCCGGGTTAGGCAAAGTCCAAAGTAAGTGACGGTTAACTACAACATCAAAGGTTTCATCATCAAAAGGCAATTTTTCTGCGTCTCCATGTATAAAAGTACACCTTAATCCTTTTTTTTCGGCTTTTTCTTCAGCAATTTTTAACATTTCTCTTGAAATATCAACCCCAAAACATTCGTGTCCTAATTCAGAAATCAGTAAAGCCAGGAAACCTGGTCCTGTTCCAACATCTAGAACCTTAAATGATTTATCCTTTCCTATAACCTCAGCCAGTATTTCTAACCAGGCCTGCCTTTGTTCGTTAGTTGCCAGGTAATGACCAGCTCTTTCAGTATATTCAGAGGCACGAAGATCCCATTTTTGAGCAATTATTTCTTTTATTGAAGTTGACATATAAAAACCTCCCAAAACTCATATAATTGCATAAAAAATACTTTTAGTTTCTCTCTTCGTGTATCCCCCCTCTTTAATAAGCTGTTGGTATCTGGAGTTTTATCGTTCATATATGTCGTGCTACTAAATTATATTTCGTGTTATGAAATTCGACATTTTTCCCACACTTCCTTCTTTTATTTACTATAGCACCCCAATAATTTCCCAGTAGAACTGCTATATCCAGAAGACCGGCTGTTCCAATAATTGTTTATTCAATATTGTAAAGGCCCTTATTCATAAGAAGCATCCCGTTCACTTTACCATAAAAGCAACAAAAAGATATATTACAAGGGTCATTTCCCAGGCAGCCAATGTAGCCAGACTGACCCTCCACCCCAGGCGGCCTCCGAATATGGAAATATTGGTGGGAAGAATATGGCTCCAAAATTCATAGAGGTAGTGTAAAATAAAGGCCAGCAGCAGGGCAACCATCATCTCATGGAGATTAATTGTTCCCGAATGGAACAGGGGCCCGATCAACCCCAGGGCACCGATGGTGCTGACCATTCCCGTAGTAACCACCAAAATCAGGGGAGCCGGAAGTCCTAAGTATATTAATGCCGGGTCTATGGGTGCAAATATAACATTTTTTATTTCTGACTCCAGCAGGAGGGTCATGATAAAGGTAGCAAACATAAACACCAGGGCAATTCGGCCAAAAAGGGGAAAAGCGCTCTTAAAAGCACCTGTAAGTTTTTCCCTCCATGGGCTCTTTTCAGGCTCACAGTCCTGACATTTTATTAAACCGCAGTCCGGTTTACTCAACATAACCTTTCCCAGGAAAATGCCCACAATTGATATAACCAGGTACAGGCTCATATAAACGGTCAGGTACAGGGAACCGGCCCTCAGCCCTAAGGAAGCCAGGGCAGCGGGAAGAATAAAGAAAAAAGTATTGTACAGACCGTTGGGAAGAGCGGCTACTAAAGTGGAAACCACCACCTGGCGAGAATTTACAGTGCCATTTTTATTCAACTGGGCCAGCATAGAATAGGAAGCCATCTGGCCGGCAACGGACAGGGTAATGGGAGCAGCGCACTCCTCCGGAAGGTTGCCCTGCCGGGCCAGGGGCCGCATAAGAAAGCCCAGCCGCTGTATAAAGGCAGCCCGGGACGAGAAACTGCCTAAAAAGCAGCCCACGAAAACATAAGGAAGAACACGCGCCCAAAAGCGAAGCAGACCTGGTAATATTTCTTTAATTAATTGCAAACAGCATCAACCCCCGGGCAATCGTTTTAAACCAAAAAAATATGTTATGTGTTAAGTATACCTGTTACTAAGAAAAAATCGGGATCTCCTCCAATTCTGCTAGTTGAAATGATGAAATAACAACCTTACATCTTTTTTCCTGTAACCACATAACGTTCGTAGTTATATAGAAGTTTTCTATATGGTGGCATTACCTTTTTCTGAGCTCTAATAACCCTGTCTAAAGACATGATCTCTACTTCATATAGGCCCATACTATTCATAAGTTGAACCGTCTTATTGGCCTCCAATCCTCCCATAAAAGGCAATGACTCCCTAATCTCTTTATCATAGTACTTTTCCCAGGGATTTTTTCTCTCTACCAGAGCAATTAAGCATTTCCCCACGAAGGTCTTTAATTTTAAAAATATTGAGTCTGACATCCATTTTCCCTCTATAATAACTAACTTTCCTCCTGGTTTTAAAACTTTTATCCAGTTTTCCATGGCCAATTCGGGATGGGGCAAAGTCCAGAGAAGATGACGGTTTATTACTATATCAAAAGACCCTTCTTTAAATGAAAGTTGTTCTGCATCCCCATAATGAAAACTGGCCGGCAGTCTATTTTGAACAGCTTTTTTCTTCGCCTGGTTTAACATTTTTTCTGAAATATCAATACCAGTACAGTTGTGGCCCAGTTCAGATAGTATAAGGGCCAGAAAACCGGTTCCGGTGCCAACATCCAGTATATCCAGGTTTTCTGAGCCTACTGCTGCCTTGAGGACTTCTTTCCATGCTTCTTTTTCTTCTAAACTCTTTAAGCCGTGTCCAAATTGCTCGTCATAATCTTCAGCCCGCTGGTTCCAGGTTTCCATTATCTTTTGTTTTACTGCTACACTCATTATGCTTTCCTCCCTTTATGAACCAGCCTGTCTATAGCAGGCCGCGCCGTGGTCTTTTTTCCCTATTTTTTTAGAACCGGTTCCTTTTCCTCACAAATCTGTTCCCGGTAATCACATAATTCCTTATACTTGCAACCGGTATAATTCCTGTCACTGGTTATTGGAATGTTGCTATCCAGGGGATGCACTGCTTCCGGGTCAGGTATTATTAAGGAATCCAGTAAACCCCGGGTATAGGGATGAACGGGGTTAGAGAAAATATCTTCGGCATTTCCTTCCTCTAGCATTGTACCTTTATACATTACGGCAATCCTGTCTGCAATACAGCGGGCAACATGTAAGTCATGGGTAATAAAAAGACAGGAAAGCTGAAACTTTTTTTGTAATTCTTTAAATATGGTTAAAATCTGTGCCTGAACTGATACATCCAGGGATGAAGTTGGTTCATCGGCAACTATAAAATCAGGTTTTAACAACAAGGCTCTGGCCAGGATAATTCTCTGTAACTGGCCACCGCTTAGTTCAAAGGGATACCGGTTCAGGTGCTCATGGCTTAACCCTACGGTTTCAATCAGTTCCATTATCCTGTCCCGGCTTTCCTTTCCGTTAGCAAGCCCGTGAATTCTTAATGGTTCTGAAAGGCTTTTTTCTATTATCCAGCGAGGGTTTAAAACTGTGTCAGGATCCTGGAATATTATCTGTAACCTGGTTCTGAATTTTTTTAATTCTTTTGGCCTATATTTAAATATATTTTCTTTCCGGTAAAGAACCATGCCGGAGGTTGGCTTAATCAGGCCTGCAATCATCATTCCTGCAGTAGTTTTTCCACATCCACTTTCTCCCAACAGGCATAGTGTCTCCCCCTTTTTAATTTTAAAAGACACATTTTTTACTGCATCATTTTTATTCCGTTGAAACAGGCCGTAGTAAAAACTTTTGGAAAGATTAACTGCTTCAAGCATAAAAACACCTCACAATATGCTTACCTCCCTTTCTCCCAAACATAGGAACTTCTTTTTGGCAGTCTTTTTCAGCCCGGCTGCATCGACTAAAAAATTTACATCCTTCAGGCAGATTAATTAATGAAGGGCTGAAACCTTTAATGGGCTTTAAACCTTTGGCCGGGTGAGAATTCAGCAGGCCTTTCGAATATGGATGGAGGGGGTTTTTAAACACTTCCCTGGTAGGACCGTATTCCACTATTTCTCCTGCGTACATAATTGCCATGCTATCTGTAAGGGCTGCAGCCACACTTATATCATGGGTAATCAGCAGCATAGACCTCTGCCCCTTGCCATTTTTAATTATGCTGTTTAACAAACCGGCAATCTGGTTTTGAACAGTTACATCCAGCCCCCTGGTAGGTTCATCGGCAATATAAAAAAGGGGTTGGCAGGCCAAACAAATTGCAACCATGGCCCTCTGCCTCATTCCCCCACTGTACTGGTGAGGGTAATAATGGGCAAATCTTGGAGGCATACCCACCTGGCTCAGTATAGCTTCTGCTTTTTCCCAGGCCTCCTTCTTATTCAACCCCTGGTGTTTTTGCACTGTTTCCGCAATCTGCTCCCCTATTTTAAGAGATGGGTTTAAGGAACTGGAAGGGTTCTGAAAAATAAGGGCGATTTCTTTCCCGCGGATTTTGTTCATCTCCTCTTCTCCAAGTGCCAGGATATTCCTGTTGCCATACCAGATTTCACCGGTAACCCGGGCCGTCTGGGGAAGAATTTTTATAATTGCCTGTCCCAAAACTGTTTTACCTGAACCCGTCTCACCGATGAGCCCTAGAATTTCTCCAGAATATATTGTTAAGTTCAAATTATTAGCGGCTTTTACTATGCCATCTTTTGAATTAAAATTAACAGAAAGATCTTTGATCTTTAATACCGACTCCACGATATAACCTCCGGCATATTATTAAGTCTTAATAATTTCCTTTGTTCGGGGATCCAGAACATCCCTTAACCCGTCTCCTAACAGGTTAAAAGCAAACACCGCTATGATAATGGCCAGTCCGGGAGAAATGATCACGTGTGGGTGAGTAAAAATAAACTGTTTACCTTCACTAAGCATGGATCCCCATTCCGGTGTAGGGATTTGAACTCCCAAT
Organism: Dethiobacter sp.; assembly: GCA_003605065.1. GTDB lineage: Bacteria > Bacillota > Dethiobacteria > DTU022 > UBA8154 > UBA9862. The sequence goes on from QZJM01000057.1 coordinate 55,282, forward strand.
CCCAGAAAACTGAGGGCAGCAATGGACATTATCATGTGCCCCATGTTCAGGGTTGCCAGCACCACCAGGAAAGGAATAATACTGGGTATGACATGCCGGGTTATTATATAAAAGTCTCCTCCCCCTATGGCTTTTATGGATATAATAAAATCCTGTTCTTTTAAGGACAATACTAACCCCCGGGTTATCCTGGCATAATTAGTCCATCCCAGGGCAACCAGGGCAAAAACAAGGTTGGGGATAGAAGGTCCGAGTATGCCTATTACCAGCAGGGCAAAAATAATATTGGGAAAAGCCAAAAGAATATCTACCAATCTCATGGTTAATTCATCAACAGCCCCCCCGAAAAATCCCGATGCGGTTCCGATGAAAACACCTATGCATAAATTAATCAGCACCACCAGCACTGCCAGGCTTAAGGAAAACCGTGCCCCAAAAACAATGCGGCTAAAAATATCTCGCCCGTAACCGTCAGTACCCAGGATATTTTTCCCGCCGGGCCTGTTTAACCTGTTTTCTACCTCTACATAGTTTGGATCAAAGGGAGCAACGTAGGAAGCCAGGAGTGAAACCATTATTAAAAGGGTAAGTAGAAATAGCCCGAAAATCAGCAGCCTGTTTTTTGGAAATATCTTTTTTGACAAGGTCAGTTCCTCCCCTGTTCAAATCTTATCCGGGGATCCAGGTAAGCATAGGACAGGTCAACCAATAAATTTATTACTACGAACATTGCCGCAATAATAAACACAAATCCTTGAATAACCGGATAATCCCGGGCATAAATTGAATCAACCAGGTATTTACCTATGCCCGGCCAGGAAAATACCGTTTCTATGATTATAGTACCGGCCAGCAGGTGACCAAACTGGGTTCCAATAATAGTTATAACCGGAATCAGGGCATTTCTAAAGGCATGCTTCCATATTATTAGCGGCCTGTTTAAACCCTTTGACCTGGCCATTTTAATATAATCCAGGTTTAATACCTCCAGCATGCTTGCTCTCATTAGGCGCATTAAAAGGGCTGACATGCCGGTACTAAGGGTAACGGTAGGCAAAATAAAATGATAAATGGTGCCATAACCAAAGCTGGGCAGCCATTTAAGGGTCAGGGAAAAAAGCACCATTAACATCAAGCCCAGCCAAAATTCCGGAATGGAAAGAATGCCCAGTCCTATAACCCGGGTTACATGATCGACCACAGAACCCGGCCTGGTAGCAGCCAAAACGCCCAGGGGAAAAGCAATTAAAACAGCCAGGACTAGAGAAATAACCGCAAGTAAAAAAGTAGCCCCAAACCTGTCCTTAAACTCATGTAAAACAGGTTCGCCGGTTCTTACAGAAATGCCTAGATCTCCTTTGCTTAACATGCCAAACCATATGGTAATATTATCCAGCAATGGTATGTTTAAATTTCTGTTCTCCCTAAATATTTCTATTTCTGCCTGGGTAGGTTCCCGTCCCGTTTGACTTTTTATTATGGACACGGCCGGGTCGCCGGGAGCCATGTAAAGAAAGAAATATGAAAGAAAAGAAGCTGCCAGCATAACCAGAATGGATATTACTAATCTTTGGATAATTATTTTGCCCAAAAGAATCCTCCCCTTACCGGGGTTATGTGTAAACACATAACCCCGGTTTTACTGCAGGTTATCTAGTTTATTTTTATTTCCGAGAAATCCATGTCAAACATGGTTGGTGCCGGTTTAAACCCCGTAATACTTTCCCGATATGCTGAGACTTTTACAATATCGTACAGGGGAATGCAGGGTGCCTCATAGTGCAATATGTCCCATACTTTATTAATCAGCTCTTTTCGTTTGGATTCATCGGGGGTTAACCAGGCTTCTTCAATAAGCCTGTCAAGTTCCGGGCTGTGGTAAGCTGCAGGCCAGCTGGTGCTTCCGGAATGGTATTTTCCCCCTATATCTATTCCTCCGGGAACCCAGGGCAGGCAGAAACTATGGTGTACAAACATTTCATATTCCCCCTGCTTGCTTCGGTCCCAGGCCGCCCCGCTTTCCAGGGTAAGAAGTTTCAATTCTACCCCAATCTTTTTAAGTTCTGACTGGACAAAAATTGCAACTGCATCTGCATTAGCTTCCCCGGCCGGTATAAGCAATTCTACTTCCAATGGTTTTCCTTCTTTTTCTAATTTGCCGCTGCTGTTCATACTCCACCCCGCCTCTGTCAACAGGCTTTTAGCTTTGTTTAAATCATAGTGGAAATATTTACTATTAACTTTTGAAGGACCGTATTTAAACCATGGTGCAGTTATGGTGTATGCAGGCTCAGTTAAACCATGAAATAACTCCCGGACCATTTTTTCTTTGTCTATAGCATAGTTAAAAGCCATCCTCACCTTCCGGTCATTAAAAGGTTCCCTCAAGGTATTAAATTCCAACACCTGGTAACGGCCGTATGATGTTTTATCTACATTAATCCCCGCATCCTCCATGGCAGGTACTTCAACATAAGGCACACTAGAGTGATGTTCTGTAATTCCTATCATGTCTACATCTCCTGCTTTCAGGGCTACTATTTGAGCATGAGGGTCAGGTATTGTTTTCCATATAACCCTGTTTATTTCCGACTTTTTGCCCCAGTAATTATCGTTGCGCACCAGTTCTGCGTCCCGGTCTTTATGATAGGAAACCAGTTTAAAGGGTCCGGTCCCTATGTATTCCGCTAATTTACCCGAGGGATCTCCCTTGGGATCTACAGCATCAGGAGAAACCACCAGGTTTTTTGCTAAATCCTGCAAAAAAAGCGGGTAATAATCTTTTAAATATACTTTTACTGTATTCCCGTCGACAGTTTCTATCTTATCCAGGTATTTTCCCCAGACTGAATTATTTGCATTATACTCCAGAGCAAATTTCGCCAGTGAAGCATCAAATTCGGTTCCGTTATGAAATGTGACTCCTTCCCTTATTTTAAAAACATATGTTTTGCTATCGCCCGGTATCTCCCATAATTCAGCCAGCATGGGTACCGGATTTCCTTCATGATCAACGCTAACCAGATATTCAAAGACCATGTTCCTTCCCTGGGCAGCGCTTTTAAAATCTCTTGCAGCACCCAGTCTTAAAACCTGCTCTTTTTGATCTGAGGGATATGCTTTTTCTCCAACCTTTTTCGGATCAGAAGCATTACTTCCACATCCGCTTATCATTACAAATAACATCAAGCACAGTAAAACTAACGCCGCTCCTTTATGAAAAAATTTAAATGTCATTATTTTGCCTCCCAATGATAAATTTTTTATATTACCTTAAAAACAAAATTGTTTCCAAGGTCTGGAACCGATGGTGTTATTTCATAACGGCTAAAGCTATCCATATATATTTTTCATATTTCACCCCCCCCCCACGTTAATAAAAGCTCTTTGGCTGTTCTTTATTTGTCTAATTTACCACGAAGGTAAATACAGAAGTATAGCTCCTCTTGTCGTATTCACCTTCCAGCTTGTCTTTTTCGTCAACATACCGGGCAATCAGGATGTGTTGGCCCGCCGAATCCGGCGTGATGATTAAAGCCCCCTGGCTGTCCGTTCTTTTTGTTTCTGAAAAATAACCGTCTGCCCCCATTCTGGCAATGGTCACTTCTGCTTCCGGCAGCGGTTCAGCTTTAAATAATATCTTGATATGCAGGTCCTGTCCCACCTGGTAATCGTAGTGATTGAGCTGTAAAACACACAAGTTGCACCCTGTGCAGGCAGGAATGTCCCGGATAGTGCTTCCAACCTGTGCCGGGCACCAGGCATACTGAGTATACGCTATTGCCTGGTCTGCTTCCGGGTTCTCCTTCCGAGACCCTGCCAGGTACTTCCCGTCCCTGGTAATGCTGTACATCCCTTCTTTCTGGACCAGTATTTCATAAAAACCAATCTCTTTCGATAAAAAAGACGTTTCATAATACAGACCCTCTCCTGGAATAAGGTTTTGGGCGGCCTTTTCACCCGAAGGTCTGGTAATCCAGGCGGACAGTCCTTCAGAAGAACAGAGGCCGTCTGCCTTCATGTTATGACCCCATTTAAACTTTGCCTTAACCTTCTCGCCAATATCATAAACATTTTTAGAAATATCCAGCCAGCCTTCATGACCCTCAACCATTAAATGGGTCGTGTCCCTGAAGGGGACAATCTTTCTTCCTTTTAACATTCTTATACCTCCTTTAATTAAAAGTTTTTTCCCGACTTTCCGGAAACATAAAATTTGGCTGGAAAAAGAGCGCCAGCACAGGATTATCCCCGAGGCCCTTTTACGCCTTCAGGCCCTAAGGCAGCGTCAGAAGGCCGGTGAAGCCAGGTGACCGGTGAACTTTGTGCCATGCTTTCTGCCTTTGCTTTTTGTTTCAGCCGGAGCGCTGCTTTTAAATGGTTCGTCATTTCGCTTTTCAGGATGATGGTGCGCCTGGACCATCATGGTGTCTCTTCTTTTGTACGCTGGCTGCAAGCTGGAACCAGGGTGGTACTGCTGCTTTTTGAACTTTTTCCAGGCCTCTTCCTGGGACCTATCCGTTCTGTTGCTGCACTGGGTCCGTTTCCTTCAAAAGCAGATACCGCTTTTCTCTTTAAACGGCTCTGTCCTGATGGTCCTGGACGGGATCAAGATCTCCAAAGAGGGTCTTGGGATGCCCGGAAACAAGAAACTGCACCAGAGTTCGGAGAACTAAGGCCCGGCGCCGTACATCTTCGGCCACCACTTCGGTGTCCTGGGGTTTCTGGCAGGGCCCCTAAACAAACTTTTTTGTATCCCGGCAGCGGCAGAGCTGCACGAAGGGGTAAAAGAGCTGCGCCGTTTCCAGGGTAAAAAGCCTCCCCGGGTAAAGGGCAAAGAAATATCCTCCTGTGTTACAATTATCATAATTGTAACACCTGATAGTTAAAAAATAATATGCTGTAGCACATTTTTAAAAATTGTAGCAAGTGTTTATTGTTGTATTCTACATTATTATTATAATTCCTTCTCCAAATAAAAAAGTTTTCCCCCGTATATTTTAGAAGTGAATGAGAAGAACCCTTCAAGGACCATCCCGACCGCCGCAGAAAAAAGGTTGCAGTACGATAAAAGCCCTGCAGCTTGTTTTATCTATTCGACAAAGGCAGAGCTAGTAACTACTAATTTATGGTAAATCTAAAAAAATTGTTTCAAGGGTGCGTAAGATTAGGTGCAATATACAACCTCCCCGCGGAAGTCAGGAAAAAGCGTATTGCGGAGGTATTAAAGCTTGTCGGGCTGGAGGAAAGAAGCGGCGACCTGGTAGAGACCTATTCCGGGGGTATGCGTAAAAGGCTGGATATCGCTGCGGGGCTGATCCACCGCCCTCGCATTCTTTTCCTGGATGAACCCACCCTGGGGCTTGATATCCAGACGCGGCGGGAAATCTGGCGCTATATCGCCAGGTTAAGGGAAGAAGAAGGAATTACCATTTTTCTTACCACTCATTACATGGACGAGGCCGACCAAATTTGCGACCATATTGGTATTATCGATCACGGGCGCCTCATTATCATCGACACTCCCGCCAACCTGAAAAAATCCCTGGGAGGGGATCTCATTATCTTCAGCTTTACCCCGGAAACACCGCCAGACGCTGCCCTCAGGGCCCTTGAGAAACTGCAGGAGCAGCCCTTCATCAAAAAATTATCCCCCCTGATAAAGGACCAGGAAAAGAGCTTTGTTGCCGTAACCGGCAGCGGGGAGGAAACGCTTCCTCTTTTCTTCACAGCCCTGGAAGGGCTGGACGTAAAGATAGGGAAAATAACGCTGAAAGTCCCTTCCCTGGATGATGTTTTCCTGTATTACACCGGCAGAGAACTGCGGGAAGAGCGCTCCAGCAAGGAAAAGAGCATCCAGGAGCGTTTTACCATGAGGAGGCTCAGATCGTGAAAACAGGTTCGTATTTCAGCGGGGCTTATTTCGTCTGCTGGAGGGAAATAAAGCGCTTCATGCGGCAAAAAACCCGTATTTTCATGGCCGTTTTCCAGCCGATAGTATGGCTGGTGCTGATGGGAAATATGCTGTCCGGCCTTACTGCCAATCCCTATGCGGCAAGATTGCTGGGTGTGGATAATTACCTTATCTTTATGACCCCGGGCGTCATGGCCATGTCTTCCCTTTTTGGCGGGGTTTTCAGCGGGGTCTCCATTATCTGGGACCGGCGGCTGGGCTTCCTGCAGAAAATGCTCACCTCCCCTATTTCCCGCTTCTGCATTCCCCTGGGGAAGATGTGGGCCATAATCCTGCAGATCCTGCTGCAAATGGTGATTATCATCGCTATCGCTTATGCCCTGGGGGTGCGTTTTGCCACCGGCCTACCCGGAGCAGCAGTCATGCTGGTTTTTTGCGCTCTCTTCGGCTCCGCCATGGGAGGCATCTCCCTGGCCATTGCCACTGCCATTAAAACACCGGAAACGCTCTTTACGGTGGTAAATTTTTTAACCATGCCTCTTATTTTAACCAGCAACGCCATGTTTCCCAAGAGCGCCATGCCACCCTGGCTGCAGGTAATCGCTACTTACAACCCTGTCAGCTACGCCGTTTTGCCCATGCGCTCCCTGGCTACGACAGGATGGCTCTGGCCGGATCTGCTCCTCGGTTTATTCCTGCTGCTGATCTTAAACGCCGCGGTCCTTGTCCTGGTCTATAACCGCTTTGAAAAAGGATCCATAATATAAACAGCTAAAAAGCTTATTAAACTTCTTAATTATGAATTTACCTTTCTACTTTTTTGCATATGCGGTAGAACACTTTGGCAGCAGTGAAACATCCCCTTCACATGCACGTTCATCATCGAGTTCCAATCACATTCCAAAATAATCCCTCTGGAAGCTCCGGTAACAATAGCTGTTTTGTTCACAGGTCAGCCCTCACCCCTTTAAGCGTCTGCCTTTTTTATGCCACAAACAGGACATCTTTGAAGTGCGAGCGGCAACTCAAGCCCGCATGCCTCCATCAATTCTGCATTTACAAGAATTTCTGAAG
>QZJM01000047.1 GCA_003605065.1 Dethiobacter sp.
AAAAGCTTCGTTGACCGTACTCACTGCGTGGTACCGCTACAAGCATCCAAGGGACTCTTAATTCCCATCAGGCTTTTTGAGGTTAGGTGGAGGTAGATCGTTGTGGTAGCAAGGTTTTTGTGGTCCAGCATTTGCTGGATGAGGACCGGGTCAACGCCATTTTCCAGAGAGTGTGTGGCAAAGCAGTGCCGTAATGTATGGGCTGAAATATTCGGGTCCAGCTGCAGCTGGTTTCGGAGCTTGATCAGGGTGTTTTTGATGCTTTTTACGTTAATGTGTTCTCCCGGTCCCCGACCGGGAACAGCCAGTCTTCGGGTTTGTAGGAAGAAAAGTAGGCTCTGAAATAATCCCGTAGTGCCTTAAGGGCCGTATCCGATAAAATGGTATAGCTGTTGGTGCCATGTTTCGCGTTTTCGATCCGGACCCGCATGGTTTTACTGCAGATGTCACGAATTCTTAACCGGGCCACTTCGGAAACACGCCGGCCGCTACCGTAAATCAACACCAAAATAGCTTTATGCTTAAGATTAGCTGCTGCATCCAAAATCGCCAGTACATCCTGCTTTGGCGGGATCACCGGCAGCTTTTGCACTCTTTTCATCCGGGGGATTTTCTTTTTGTCCCACTCTTTGTCCAAGACATGGGTGTAAAAAAAGCGGATGGCGGAGATATAATTGTTGATGGTTCCCGCTGAGAGTGCTTTTTCTTGCTTAAGATAAAGGATGTACTCCTGGATATCTCTTTCCGTAATTTCTCCTATACCCTTGTTTTTGGCTTGAATAAACCCGAATGCTTTAACTCTATCCTTGGCACTGGCAGCACTCCTTTGCTTTTTTTAAAAGAATATCACAATAATTAAAATAAGACAAGAGAACATGCCTGTGTGAAAAGGAAAAATGAAAAACTATCTCACACAGTCTGCCGTCCCCTTGTCTTACCCTTGTCTTCATGTAATTACCGTAATTAACGAGCTTTATACTGCGGCTCTTGTCCTTCTATTTCCCGTACCCTGACCTCTATTCCCTCTACAATGCTTTTGGTCTGATCGGCAAACTGGGAAAACATTTGTTTAGCGGTCTGGCTTTCAGTTTCCAGGGCAAAAGATTCCAGATCTGCCTGGGCACTTTTAAGGCTGGAGAGGGTGGTTTTTAACTTTTTACCAACTGTCACTAGTTACACCTCCTGATGTCTATTTTATTGCTTTACTTAAATATTCCCTTAAAGAAGCTTTGTTTATTCATTGTCTGAGATGGTAATATTTTATCACGGGAATTTTACTCCCGGCAAAAGCAAGGAGGCGAAGGGTTCCCCCTAAATTGAACTCATGGCGTGGGCCAGATCGGCGATCAGATCTCCGGGATCTTCCAGGCCTACCGACAGGCGGATTAAATCCCCGGTAATACCCGCCTTTTGCCTGATTTCCGGCGGCATGGCGGCATGGGACATGGTCAGGGGGTAGGAGATAATACTTTCTACTGCTCCCAGGCTCACAGCCAAAGCGGGAATTTGTACCCGCTCCAGAACCTGCCGGGCCAGCTCCGGAGTCTCCATTCTGAAGGAGACTATCCCCCCAAAGCCGGAAGCCTGTTTTTTGTGCAGCATATGGCCGGGATGCTCCGGCAACCCCGGGTAGTAAACCTCTTTTACCCCCGGCTGTTCCTGCAGCCAGCGGGCTACAGCCATTGCTCCCTGCTGGTGCTGCTCCATGCGCACCTTGAGAGTTTTGATTCCCCGCATGAGCAAGTAGCAGTCCTGGGGGCCGAGCACCGCGCCGAAGGAGTTTTGGATAAACTTAATTTCCCGGGCCAGGTTAGGATCCTTCACCACGGCAAGCCCGGCAATGATATCGCTGTGCCCGCCCAGGTACTTGGTGGCACTGTGCGCTACAATGTCCAGGCCCTGCTCTAAGGGGCGCTGCCAGTACGGGGTCATAAAAGTGTTGTCGACAATGGTAAGCAAACCTTTTTCCTTAGCCAGGGAGGCGACCCCGGCGAGATCGGTAATTTTAAGCAACGGGTTGGAAGGGGTTTCCAGGTACAGGGCTCTCGTATTCTCTTTAATGGCACCTGCAGCCTGCTGCAAATCAGTGGTATCTACAAAAGAAACATCCAGGCCGAAACGGTTAAAAAGCCTGGTAAGTACGCGGTATGTCCCCCCGTAAACATCTGAGCAAACCACCAGATGATCGCCTGCAGAAAACAACAAAAAAATACTGGAGATGGCGGCCATACCGGAAGCAAAGGCAAAGCCATGAGTTCCTCCCTCGAGCCGGGCAATGATTTCCTCCAGAGCCCCCCGGGTAGGGTTTCCCGAACGGGCATAATCGTATTCGCCGGGTTTATCCAGAGAAGCCTGTTTAAACGTAGATGCCTGGTAAATAGGGACACTTACGGCTCCCGTGACAGGATCTGTTTCCTTTCCGGTATGCAGAATTTTTGTCCCGATTTTCATGACAGGGCGACCTCCAGATCAGCTAGTAAATCTTCAACCGCTTCAATACCTACAGATAAACGGAGCAGCCGGTTATTAATTCCCAGGCGCTCCCTGATTTCCTCTTTAATCTCGGCATGGGTCTGCACAGCCGGGAAAGTAATCAAAGATTCTACTCCTCCCAGGCTTTCCGCAAAGGATATTAACCGGGTGCGCTCCAGAACTTGTTTCACCAGCTCCTCTTCCGTTACTTCAAAGGACACTATGGCTCCAAATCCCCTGGATTGTTTCTGCATTATTTTATAACCGGGGTGTTCCGGCAGCCCCGGATAATAGACCTTTTGCACCCTGGGGTGGAGGGTTAACCACCCGGCAATAACCCGGGCATTTTCCTGCTGCCGCTCCAGACGTATTCCCAGAGTTTTTATCCCGCGTATCAACAGCCAGCTGTCCAGAGGGCCCAGTACCGCACCCACGGAGTTTTGCAGGAAGTATACCTTTTCTGCCAGTTTTTCCTCTTTAACCACCACCAATCCGGCCACCAGGTCATTGTGGCCGCCAAGGTACTTGGTGGCACTGTGCACAACCACGTCTGCCCCCAGTTCCAGCGGTTTTTGCAGGTACGGCGACAAAAAAGTATTGTCAACAATAAACAAAAGCCCCCTGTCCCCGGCCAGCTGCGCTGTGGCAGCAATATCAGCCACTTTTAACAGGGGGTTTGTAGGGGTTTCCATAAAAATGGCTCTGGTATTTTCCCGGAGAGCTGCCGCTACTGCCTCCAGGTCGGAAGTATCAACGTAGGTAACCTGAAGGCCATACTGGTTGAAGACCTGTTCCAGCAGGCGGTAAGTGCCCCCGTATAAATCTTCGGTAAAAATCAAATGATCCCCGCTGCTGAACAGCATGAGCAAATTGGCAATGGCGGCCATACCGGAAGCATAGGCAAACCCCCTGCAGCCGCCTTCTAAAGATGCTATCCCATCCTCCAGCACCCGGCGGGTAGGATTCCCGCTCCGGGAATAGTCAAAGCCGGTGCTCCGACCCAGAGCGGGGTGTTGAAAAGTAGCTGTCTGGTAAACCGGAACAGAAATGGCCCCTTTATGATCATAACCCACACCCAGATGTACTGCCCTGGTATCCGTATGCATTTTTTTCACTCCCACCTTACACAAGATAATGATTTTCTTTCAAATTTTTCAAGTGGATATAGAGAGCTGCACATACGAAACCCTATGTGCGTAAAATATCCAGGGTGCTGTGAAGCAGCTAAAGTATCTGGAAGGCTTAAAATAAGCTGACCGGTAGTTGTGTTGAGCACGCCAGTGGTGTACAGGTTCGGCTAATGGGCTGTATTCTGGAACCACGAAGCTCCCCATTTTAATATAGAGTAGTTTACAAAGAGCATTAACCCCGTACTCAATTAAATCTGGTACATTATGTTGCTGCCGGATTCTTTTTTTTTACGCTCCTGCTCCACAACAAGATCAGCCAGGTTGATGGACTTCAGCTCCTGGATGACAATGTTTTTCAACCTGGACCAGACATCACGCGTTACGCATATATCTACCCGGTTACAGGCCCCGGCATTGTCTACGCAGGCTACCGGTGCCAGTGAACCTTCCACAGTCTGGATAATGTCATAAAGAGTAATTTCCTCCGGTGCCATGGATAGAGAGTACCCGCCCCGGCTGCCTTTTTGGGTATAAATATAGCCTTTCGTGCGTAGGGGAAACAGCACCTGTTCCAGGTATTTTTCAGAAATGTCCTGCCTGCGGGCTATTTCCTTCAGCTGCATCGGCCCTTTCCCATAGTTAAAGGCTAACTCGATCATGGCCCGTGTGGCATAACGTGCTTTGGTGGAGAGTTGCATCTTAATTTCACCTCCCTGTCAGGATTCAGGAAAACCCACCAAGAGCGGCAACCGCCCCCAGCGCCGCCTGTATTTCAATTTCGTTATTGAAATAGCTGATTCCGAACCGTACCGCCCCGTAGGGATAGGTATCCAGGAAGCGGTGGGCCCATGGAGCACAATGCAGGCCGGCGCGGCAGGCGATATCAAACCTGGATTCCAGCACTGCCGCTGCATCCTGCGGCTCCCAGCCTTCCATATTAAAGGAAACAAGCCCTGTCCGGCTGCCGGCTTCCTGTGTCCCGTAAACGGTAACGCCAGGTATGCTTAACAACCCGGTTAAAAGGCTGTCTAGCAGTTCTCTTTCATGGCTGCGTATCCTTTCAATGCCTTCCTTCAGGATAAATTCCACTCCGGCCTTTAACCCGGCTATACCTGCCGTATTTGGTGTCCCTGCCTCCAGGCGGTCCGGATAGTGAGAAGGATGAAACGGTTCTTCTGAAAGGCTCCCCGTTCCCCCCTCCCTGAAGGAGGAAATTTCTACTTCACCGTTAATAACTAAAACGCCTGTTCCGGGAGGACCCAAAAGGCCTTTATGACCCGGGCAGGCCAGTATGTTCACATTCATTTCCTGCATATCAATAGGAAGTATACCTGCGGTCTGTGCGGCATCAAGGAGGAAGAGCACCCCGTGTTCCCTGGCAATCCGACCGATTTCTTCTACAGGTTCCAAAGTGCCCAGCACGTTGGAAGCATGTGTTAGAACAATAAGCTTGGTGGCCGGGCGTACTAATTTTTTAATTTCCCCGGGATCAATAGATCCATCGGGGTGGTGGGAAACCCTGGAATATTCCACTCCCCTTTCGGCAAGCCTGTTTAAGGGCCTGCTGACAGAGTTGTGTTCCAGGCAGCTTGTTATGACGTGATCCCCAGGGGAAAGGAGCCCTTTCAAGGCAATATTCAGGGCATCGCTGCCGTTTAAGGTAAAAATTACGCCATCGGGTGAAGTAGCATGAAAAAAGTCCCTTAAAAGAACCCTGGTTTCCATAATAACTCTCTCCGCTTCAGCAGCCATCCTGAAACCGGCCCGCCCGGGATTGGCTCCCAGTTCTCGGATAAAAGTATCCATGGCCCGGTAGACCTCTTCTGGCTTGGGCCAGGAAGTTGCGGCATTATCAAGATAGAGCATAATTTCCCCTCCTTTCCAATCTCCCATATACCCCTTCAGGCTCCTATATACCTGGCATAGAGAGCCCGGGCCAGCTTTTCATCGGAGGTGCCTTTTATTAAAGCCCTGCCATCGGGAAAAACAACCAGCTCATGTTTTCCTGTTGTAAACTTCAATAAAAATTCATTGACGGAAACATCCCCCAGCGGAAGCAGTTTATCCCGCAGTTTTTCCAGGGAAAGATTCAATTTTAACGGGGGCAATACCTGCACGGCATCACGCCCGCAGAGGTACGTGCTGCGCTGCTGCATCTTCCCCGCCAGCAGATCAAAGGCTCTTTTACCACAGACAGGACAATTGTCATTCTGCATGACCTCTACCTCAAAAAACTGGTTTTCCCAGAGATCGAAGAAAAGAGCTTTTCTGTTTAGAGCCGGTTTAGCTCCTGTTAAAAGCTTCAGCGCTTCAGCCACCTGCACAGAAGCAACAACATTAACTACAGGGCTGATTACCCCGGCTGTATCACAGGTTTCCCCTGTGCCGACCGAAGGAAGCCCCCCCAGGAAACATGTCAGGCAAGGTGTCTCCCCCGGTATAATGGTAAAAGTAAGGCCGCTGCTGGCCACACAGGCCCCGTAAATCCAGGGAACATTATTCTTTATACAGGCTTCATTGACCAGAAACCTGGTCTCAAAATTGTCAGTAGCATCCAGGACAAGGTCAACATCCCCGATAATGTTCTGGACATTGGTATAATTAACATCTTCAATTAATACTTCATATTGGAGGCTGGAATTGATTCTTTTTAATTTTTCTGCCGCCGCTAGGGCTTTTGGTATGACTCTTTTCGCATCTTCTTCATCAAATAATATCTGCCTTTGCAAATTTGATTCTTCCACGTAGTCCCTGTCCACGAGTTTTAAGTATCCTACCCCCGCCCGCGAGAGACAATTGGCAGATACGGTCCCCAGGGCACCGAGGCCAATAATTGCCACCCTGCTTTTCAACAGGCTCATCTGGCCATCTCTGCCGATAGGGGCAAAGAGAACCTGCCGGGAATAGCGTTCCCATAGTTTGTCAGTGTCGATAAGCATTTTCTTTTTTATCCCCCCCAACCCAGGGCAAGGCGTTGACGATGCAGGTGCATCTGGATTGTTTTAGCAGCCATGTTGGGATAAGGCTCCCCGTAAACACGGGCTCCCAGTTTTTTAAAGGCTCCCTCCGCAAAAAAACGTGCCACATTGCTCATCTCCAGCTTCAGTTCGTCGTGATAACGCCTGTTCTCTACAGGCCTGTGAACAGGAACAGGTATGCCTCCCGGGAACCCCTGATGAACGCTTACCCCATGGAGCAGGAAAGTCAGCCCCTGCCCGATATTTTTCTCACTTCCAGGTGCCGGACCCGAATGGCAATAAGGCATCTGGCTGGTTTTCTTCTTCGCTGCAGCAGCAACCCTGCTGTATATTTGTACCAGCCGCGAATTATCGGTACAGGCGCCCAGTGGTATAACCGGGGCAAGGCCATGTTTCAGGCACACTTCCTTTAACCCGCCAGGAGCCAGATCCGCAGCTTCCGGTGAAGCAAGACCGGCATTAAGCAGGGCATAGGAGGCGCAGCCGGTGGTAAAGACCAGAGCACCATAGCGAATAAGCTCTTTAGCCAAGGTTACGTGTTCATATTCATAAGGAAGCTTGGGGCTGTTGCATCCTCCGATAGAAACAAGCCCCTTTATTTTTCCCTCAGCCAGGTACTGCCCCAGCTTCTCTACCCCGCCAAAAGCCCGGAAAAAAGATTCGACTCCCCAACCGGCCAAGGCACGCGTTTTTCCTGGCGGAATAAATATATCCTTATCCCTGCGTTTCTTAAAATTCTCCATGGCAAGCAGGCATATTTCTCTGGCCTGCGACCTGGCTTCCCGGGGCGAAAAAGGAATATGCCTGTCCCGGGGGAAACGGTTGCCGTCATAGGTGGTAATGATCTCCACTCCGAAGCAACGGGCGACATGCTCTAAGCCGGGGATGGCGCACTGCATATCCAGAACCAGTGCATCTACCGCCCCTGTAGCCAGGACAAGCTCAAGGGCCAGGATATTTGCAACCGGGGGCACTCCATGGCGGGAAAGTAGGGCATTACCCGTACAGCAGGCCCCGGCCAGGAGGATCTTCTCCGCCCCTGCTTCATACGCCAGCCCTTGCAGCTCCAGGCTTTTTGCTGCTTCCACCAGGCACTCGGCCAAAACAGGGGAATGGCCATGGATGAGCACATTAACGGTATTCTTTCCCAGCACCCCATAGTTTACCTCTACAGGCACAGAAAAGGTTTCAGGAATACCGAAGAGCATTTCCTGCCCAAGGCAGGCGGGAAAAAGCGCCCCGTAACAATAGGCAAGGGCCGTTCTCATTTCCTGCTTGAGCAGCTGCTTCCAGTCGCTGCAGCTTCCCAGAGTGGTCAGGTGCAAGGCTTCAAAAACTTCTTCCATGGCCGAACGGGGGAGGATGCCGAGTTCTTTCCACCTATCCAGCTGTTCCTGGGGAGCATAATGTTCAATAACCTGCAGGATACCGTTATTGCCACCCTTGATGCTCCCCAGGAGGATCCCGGCCAGGGTCCGTGCCTGCTTGTGCAAATCTCCTTCCTCAACAGCAAAGCGCCTGGCCAGCTCCCTCACGCGCTCCTCTCCTTTGAGGGAAAAAGGCATATCTTCGCCGGCAGTACAGGAGAGGATAGTCTCTACTACTTGCAGGGCATGGGTCCCATGGGCCGCACAACCGGCAGCCAGGGATCTTAAAAGGTTGCCTGCTACCACCAGGTCCAAATCGGCACCGCAAATTCCTCTCTGCCTTTTGGGATTAAGAGGGTCTATCCGGCACGGCCCCCATAAGCAGCGCTGGCAGCAGGCACCCATTAAACCAAACCTGCACATGGGCTGCTGCCCGGCAAAACGTTCCAGGAATGTCTCTACCCCTGCTGCCTCCAACTTCCGGAAAAGCTCTTTGCTGATTTCGTTGGGAGTTTTCTCCAGGACTTCCTCACGGGCAGGCATCTCCGCATTAAGAAATTTATACTCATAGCTCACCGCCGGCAACTCCCCTTTTACAGTTTTTCTGCAGCAAATAAAGCTGTGGAAATATAACGTTCTGCCGGGTCAGGAAAAATAACGATAATGAGCTTCCCTGCATTTTCAGGGCGCCGGGCCACCTGCAGCGCAGCCCAGCAGGCTGCTCCCGATGAAATCCCGGCCATTAACCCCTCTTCCTTGATCAGCCGCCGGGACATTTCCAGGGCCACGCCGTCAGAAACCTGGATGATCTCATCAACAAGCGGCACCTCCAGCACCTCCGGGACAAAACCCGCTCCGATCCCCTGGATGCGGTGGGGGCCCGGGATACCGCCGGAGAGCACAGGAGATTCGGCCGGCTCTACAGCCACAGCCTTAAATTCTGGCTTTCTCTCTTTGATAACCTGGGCTATACCTGTAATCGTTCCCCCTGTACCCACTCCGGCTACCAGGATATCCGCTTTGCCGTCTGTATCCTCCCAAATCTCTTCCGCAGTGGTCTGCCGGTGGATAGCGGGGTTGGCGGGATTGGAAAACTGTTGGGGAATAAAATAGCGCCTGTCAGAGCGGGCCAGTTCCTCTGCCCTTCTAACCGCTCCTTTCATCCCCTCTCCCCCCGGAGTTAAAATGAGTTCTGCCCCAAGGGCTTTAAGCAGGCTTCGCCTCTCCAGGCTCATCGTCTCCGGCATGGTCAGAACACAAGGATAGCCTTTGGCAGCACTGACCATCGCCAGGGCAATCCCGGTATTCCCGCTGGTAGGTTCTAAAATAATGGTTTTTTCGTTAATCAATCCCTCCCGTTCAGCGGCTTCAATCATACTCAAGCCGATACGATCCTTTACGCTGCCGCCCGGGTTAAAAAACTCCAGCTTTGCGGCAACAGCAGCCTTGCTTCCCTCTGCAACCCTGTTTAAATAAACCAGGGGTGTTTTGCCGATCAGCTCAGCCACGTTTCTGGCAATTTTCATTCGGCCATTCATCCTTTCCTTTTAAGATTACTTTTCAGATATAATAATCAATCTCTTCCCGGATGCTCATCTCAAACTCGGCATAGATAAAATCCTGCACCCTGGCAAAATCAGCTCCGCTGCGGTTCCGCGGACGCCCCAAAGGCACATCCACAAGCTTGCTGATACGCCCCGGGGATAGCGACATGATGGCGATACGGTCTGAGAGATAGACCGCTTCGCTGATATCGTGGGTAACAAAAACAATTGTTTTACGCTTATCCTGCCAGAGCCGCACGATTTCTTCCTGCATCTTCAGCCTGGTCATGGCATCAAGGGCACCAAGCGGCTCATCCATGAAAATAACTTCGGGGTCAACAGCCAGGGCCCGGGCCACGGCCGTCCTCTGCTGCATACCCCCGGAAAGCTGATGGGGATGGTTGTGGGCAAATTTTTCCAAACCTACCAGGCGGACTAACTCCATGGCCTTTTCTTTTCTCTGGCGGGCAGGAACACCGTTTACCTCCAGTCCATACTCCGTATTACCCAGTACGGTCCGCCAGGGGAAAAGCCCGTAATTTTGAAAGAGGATCATGTATTTAACATGAGGTTTCTCCACAATTCCCCCGTCAATAGCCACATATCCCCGGCTGGGCTGTTCAAAGCCTGCCATTATCCGCAGCAAGGTAGTTTTACCGCACCCGCTGGGCCCCAGGAGACAAAGCAGCTCCCCCTCGTAAACTTCCAGGTCGATTTTTTTCAGGGCGTCATAGACACGCCCCCTGGCATCAAGATACGTTTTATAAAGCCCATCAACCTTTATCTTAACCGTTTTTTCCATTTCTTTCTCTCCACTTAGTTTTTCATAACATGACCCCAGAGCAGATTAATTCTCTTCTCCATCCATCCCATACATTTATCTAAAGCCAGTCCCAACAAACCGATGAAGATCATACCGCTGATAATCCAGTCCGTGCGGAGAAAATTCCTTGCATCGATGATTAAAAAGCCCAGTCCCGACTGTGCTCCCAGCATCTCTCCGGCCACTAAATGAATCCAGGCAGATCCCAGGGCAAGATGAAGGCCAACCATGATCTGCGGAAAGGCAGCAGGTATTATTATCTTCGTAAGGATATCCCGCTCGCGCGTGCCAAAGTTTAATGCCACCTGGAGATAGATATGCTCCACACTTCGGACAGCGGCAATCGTTGTCAAAAGTATGGGGAAAAAGGCCGCAAGGTAAATAATAAAGATGGCAGGCGGGTCTCCTACCTTGAACCACAAGATTGCCAGGGGGAACCAGGCAATAGGCGAAATGGGACGCAGCATCTGCACAAAGGGGTCAAAGGCCGCGTGTAACCTGATGTGCCAGCCAAACAGCAAACCCAGGAAAATCCCGCTGGCAGCAGCCAAGAAGTAAGCAACGCTGAAACGGAATAAGCTGACCCTGATATGTTCCCAGATCACCCCCTCTCCCCATAGCTCCATCATTCCCCGGCAAACATCGAGGGGAGAAGGTAGCTGGTACGTGGGATACATGGTGCTGAGACCGTGCCAGATACCAGTAAAAGCCAGCAGGGTTATGAGGGGGTAAATAATCTTTTCCAACGGCAAGAAAGAAACCGGGCGAAAAATTTTCTTCTTTATCTCTTTTTTTTTCACCTTTACCGCCTCACTTCCATCCTTAAAAGCTAATGCCTTTTGACTCAAAGGTTGTATGCCTTCCGGGCAAAACTGTCATCGATATAATTATCAAGGTCAACGGTATTGGTGGAAATGTTGAATTCCTTCATATACAGCTGTGTAGCCAGGAAATCTTCTCTGGACGGGAAAAGGTTATGAAAAGTTACCCTGTCAGCAGGGTTGGTAAGGACATATTCAATGACTTCGGGTTTCTGGCCCAGGTAATCCCTGGAAAGAATCGCAGCTTCCTTGGGGTTGTTCTCGATAAATATTCCCGTATCCACCAGCACGTTAACGAGTTCATGTATGGCATCCCTGCCCTTTTCTATAAAATCCTCGCGGACATTTAAAACACAGCAGATGTGGTCAGGCCATATCTCCCCGGATAGCATAAGCACCCTGCCTACCTTTTGCAGTTCCGCCTGTGCGCCAAACGGCTCTGCCACAATAAAAGCATCGATCTGGCCGCTGGCCAGCGCCTGCACCATTTCCGGAGGAGACAGTTCTAGTAGCTGCACCTGCAGGGCGTCAATCCCTTTTTCAGCCAGAATTTTACGGATTAAAATATTGTGCGTGGAAAACCTGCTGGGAATAGCTACCTTTTTCCCCCGCAGATCATTTAGTGATTGAATTTCTTCTCCTGCTTTTACCGTAATAACACTGCCGTTGCGGTGCCCAAGCAGTACCGCTTTCAGGGGGACCCCGTTCTGCCTTAATTCAAGACCGATAGGGACCAGGGTAAATCCCGCATCAATAGCACCATATTTTAAACTTTCGGCAATTTCGGGCCAGCTGGCAAACTTAACTGCCTTTACTTTTACCCCGGAAAAAGCGGCCCTGGAGAGAGCGATCAGGGTCAGGTGGTCTGTTATGGGAAGATAACCTAGTTTTAAAGTAGTTTTTTGGTTAGAAGCGCTCTTAATCTTCTCTGTTTCTTTCATTCCGCATCCCGCAACACCCATATATGTAGCTACTCCCAGCAGGGCAATGCCACCACTTACTTTCAGAAAACTCCGCCGATTAAGTTCTCTCATTTCTTAACCTCCTTTACCATATCTATTTTCTTGTAAAGCCCTCACCCATAAAAGAAAAATAAGTATTTATATAATTCCTATTATTATAGTAGTATTTATTATATTAATAGATTAATTTTACCGGAAGTAGAAACCTGTTGTCAATCCTTTTTCAAAGAAATTTTTACGGGCTTTTCCCAGGTTAATTTTACGGTTTTCTGTTAACAGGGCACCCTGCGTGGTATAATAAAATGTGAAATGTGTCTCCAGATATGTATAAATAAAGGGGGGTCAGGAATGTCGTCATACTACGGAGAAGTGGACAACAGGAGTTTATCTTGTCCACAACCGGTTATCAATACAAAAAAAGCCCTGGAGGAGCTTTTAAAAAATTCAATTGCTGAATTCACCCTCGTCTCTATTGTCGACAACGACAGCGCTGCAGAAAACGTAACCCGTTTTGCCAGGAAAGCCGGCTACCATATTGAGGCCCAAAAAAAAGAAGATGGTATTTACGTGATTATCAACAAACATCCGGAAGCAGCCGCCCTGGAGAAAGAAAGCGTGCTTGAAGCTGAGGAACATTATTTTTGCCGGGACGATCCGAATGCAGAAGAAACTGTCTTTGTGGTCTCTTCCGCAACCCTGGGCCAGGGAGAAGAAGAACTGGGCAAGATTCTTATGCACAGCTTTATCTATGCCCTGAAAGAAGCTGCTTCACTGCCTTCCAAATTACTTTTTCTAAATAGCGGTGTATTTCTCACTGCAAAGGGAAGCCCCGTTTTAGAGGATCTAAAACAGTTGCAGGAAAAAGGTGTAGAGATTTTTTCCTGCGGTACCTGCCTGGATTATTACCATTTAAAAGACAAATTGGAAGTGGGTAAGATTACCAACATGTATGATATCGTGGATTATATTAATGAGGCAGCGCGCTGTATAAACATTTAAGGATTTCGCTATTATATTACATTAACTTTTTAACAACTTCTATAAGTTCTTGCATTATTTCCTCTTCCCTATCCTTCTCCAAAAAGGCCCGGCTGACACATCCCCTGGTATGATCTTTCAAGATGATTAGAGCCAGCCGGGACAGGGCCATCCTGGCGGCAGCGATCTGGTTAAGGACATCTATACAGTAGCGTTCCTCCCCCACCATACGCTGTATACCCCGCACCTGTCCCTCCACCCGCCTTAAACCGTGCAGGATTTTCTTCTTGTTCTGCTGGTAGCTCCCCGACAGTCTTTGCTGCTGATGACAATGACACTCAATTCTTTCTTCAGGGTTTACAGCCTCGTTTTTCAAAGAGATGCGTTCAGCTTTTTTTCCTTTCGGCAAGTAAAACCCTCCTTTCGGGGTCCTGAATTGTCAAACCTTTTTCATAACAACCTTCGACCAGGTAAAAACCCGGAGCGGCCATATTTTTCGGCCGGAGCATTTTTTTATAGTCCGGGTTCAGCAGAAACCGGCGGGCTGTCATGTTTGGCTGCAGCAATTTTTTCATAAGCATATACTGGGCGAATATTTGCTTTTTTAAGGCGAAGGGAATTTAAGACCACATTTAATGAACTTAAGGCCATGGCCGAGGCACCGATGATGGGGTGCAAAAGCCCCAGGAAAGCTGCCGGAATAGCTATGGCGTTGTAAAACCAGGCCCAGAAATAGTTTTGTTTTATCTTGCGAAAAGTGGCATGGGATAATTTAATGCTCGATATTACGGCGCTGAGCTCTCCCCGGACGAGGGTTATATCGGCCGCTTCAATAGCGATATCGGTGCCGCTGCCGATGGCGATACCGACATTGGCCTGTTTTAAAGCCGGAGCATCGTTAATACCGTCACCAACCATAGCCACTGTGCCATATTGCTCCTGCAGCTTCTTGATTTCATCTACTTTTCCCTCGGGGAGAACCTCTGCCAGCACCCTGCTTATACCTGCTTTCCTGGCAATAGCCTCGGCCGTCCTGCGGTTATCCCCCGTGAGCAACGTCCCACCCCCTGGCCAGTTCCACGATAGCAGCCCCCACGGGGTGTTCTGATGCCGCTTCAATACTGCCGGCATATAACAGGACATCATCTTTACTGTAACCGTTTAAGGGAATAATATCGGTAACCTCCGGCCTGCCCCTGGTAATAGTGCCCGTTTTATCGAAGGCAATAACTTTTACATCCTTCATCGTTTGGATGGCTTCGCCGCTTCTGATTAAAATGCCGTTTTCAGCCCCCAGCCCGCTGCCCACCATCAGGGCAGTCGGTGTGGCCAGCCCCAGAGCGCAGGGACATGATATTACCAGCACTGCCGTGCCCGCCAGGAAAGCCAGGGTAAACAGGGGCGCTGCCGGGTTGCTCCAGGGAAAATTGAAATATTCAACTATACGTAGGTGAAATCCCGGGAAAAGCATCCAGGAAAGAAACGCTGCCGTGGCGGTCAGGACAACAAAGGGAACAAAAATACCTGTTACCCTGTCAGCAAATTCCTGGATAGGGACCTTGGAACCCTGGCATTCCTCCACCATCTTAATGACCTGGGAGAGGAAAGTGTCCTTCCCGATTTTGGCTGCCTTTACTTTTAACAGGCCCTGTTTACCATCCCAAAAGGCTGAGCAGGTAAGGCACCAGGGACTCCAGGGTAACCAGGGTATCCAGGGTATCCAGTGGTAGTTATTTGGAGAGGATAACCTTCATCCCCTGGTGATAAGCATAAAAGTTATTTTGCCCGCAATCGTAAAGAACAGCGTTAAAGGAATCTTTCCTTTCTTCCAGCAAAGTACGTAAAAATCCCCTCGTTTCCTCGCTGTTATCGGCAAGGCACCATAGGGCAAAAGGCGCTTCAAAAAGCGCCTGCTCCCGGTCTAGGTTAAGAGCTATAAGAATATCGTTACTGTAATAGAGAAGGTTATAGGCCTGATAAAAAAGGTTCTCCTGCAAATCACCCGGTTCTACGGGTTCCTGGCAGGGCGCTGCCATCGTCCCAAAAACGCGGCAAATCAGGGGCCGCGCTGCATATATGCTGCAGTGTTCAATGCCGGCTTCTTCCTGCAGGAAAGGGCAGAGAAGAGCACCATTGACCTGTAACAGGCCAACGTTATCCCGAAAAAACTTCTCTATCTTCTGCAGAGACCAGTTCTTCCTGATATAGAGTATGATATAGGTAAATTCAGTATATGACATCAAAATAGAACCATAGCAGCATTGCTTGCAATGAGGAGGACAATTGTACACTTCATAATCTCTTAAAAGGTGCCTGACCCGTTCCATCCTCTCCAGGGCAAAAGCATTCAGAGGCTCCGGCCTTTGGAAAATGCCTTCCAGAGAAGAAAAATCGTACTCTATTTTTTTAGCCATGCTGCTTCCTCCGGTAACATTTTCTACTTAGTTGGGCTTCTGAAAAATCAGGATAAATTCGTGAATTTTATTCACCCGAAAAACATAGGGAAAGCCCAGGGGGCGCAGGTTGTTATATTCAGACCGGCGATCCCAGATAATAATATCGTCCAGAAGAAAACCCAGGGAAATCATACGCTGGCTGAGATCCATGTGCAGGGGATAAAACTTGTTTTTCTTTCGTATATCCATAACCACAACAATACAGTACCTGCCTTTTTTTAAAGCAGTATAAACTCCGGAAAATACAACCTTAAGCTCATCTAAAAAAAGATCATAGTTTCCGATATTGCCCAGATCATCTAAAGCTTCACCGTAGCTTCTCCCGGGCTTGTGATCCGCGCTGCGCTTTTCTTTTAAGACATTCCAATAAGGAGGTGAGGTTAAACAAAGATCAGCCGTCAAGGGCGGAACATATTTAGTAAGATGACGGGCATCATCGTTAATAGCCTGCACTGTAGAAGTTTCCATCCTTTCTTCCAGCAAGCGCCTATAAAAAAGCTTAATATAATCCTCGGAAATTTCCAGGCCCAATCCTTTCATCCCCATTCGCTGTGCTCCTATTAAAGTGCTGCCGCTGCCCAGAAAGGGATCCAGAATTGTTTCTCCTCTATGTGCGTAAATTTCCAACAGCCTTTCCACCAGGGACACAGGGAAAAGCGCCGGATGCTTTAAACGTTTCTCCACGGGGTTTTTCTGAATATCGTTCCAGATACTGATACTGTATTTTGTCCAGGTACGGCCGTCCAGGCCGGTACGAATTTTTTTACTTAACAATTTACTCCCCCCTTTTACCCTTTCTTTTTCCATACGGCCTGCAGGTGCAGTTTGTTATCTATTTATTTTTTATCTCCCCTTCATTTTCCTGCTTTTATGTATAAAAAACAATTGCGAGCAAAAGTTAAAACTATAAATGCTGCAAGGAATGCTTTACGGCCGGGGCAGAATAATATAATAAAACCTGCAGATAAAGCCTTTATACCGGTTTAAATGTTTTCTTTTAACCTGAATCCTTAAATGCCTAAGTCTCAACCGGGAGCGGTAACATGCCTTTTATTACTATTATAGAAAAATATGTCGTCCAGGTGCTTTTTTATTTTATCCTGCTCCTGGAAATTTACGGTGCCGCGGTTATTATTTTTTCAGCTAACAGCGTTTTCTTTTACTTCATAAAAACCAGCAAAGACGGCCAGAGGGTGAGATTAACCCTGGCAAGCTACCTCTCCTTCGGCCTGGAACTCTTTTTGGCTGCAGAGATATTGCGAACGGTGATCAGCAGGAACCTGGAAGAGCTTAAAGTCCTGGCAGCGATCATTGCCCTTCGTGCCATTATGACAGTGCTGATAACCTGGGAGATAAAACAGGAGTCAAAGACGTGAACTACCCCTTCCCTCGCTAACGCTCAGATTTCAGTAAGGGACTACCCGGCCCAGCGGGATAAGGTAAAAATAGTAATCTGGAAATGCGGTAATATTCCTTGTTTTTTAAAGCCGTTTCTAGTAAAATATTCTTGCGAATAAATTGAAAAATATTTTTATTGGAAGGATTTCAAAATAAGATAAATTTAAAATAGGATTAAATAATGGAGAGGTGAGAGGTGCACAAAAGATGCCACGAAGGCAGGTAAACGGAGGGAAGGGCTTTTTATTATGCAGGTACGTTATTTTTACGAGATTGACTGTGTTAATTTAAATCGAAAGGCACGTCTTTATTACCCTTTTCATCATCGCCTGGCGGATTTGGTACAAAAGGTCTTTTCTGTAAACCTAAACAGAGAGAATCTACAGGTAAATAAAGAAAATATTGGGAAAATAATTTACAAAATAAATACTGTCAGGGAACAAACCGATTGGGAACAAAATCTTTTAAATGCTTCTTTTGTAATTTTTGATAGTGAAACGACAGGCTTAATGCCCTTCAAAGGAGACAAGGTTATTTCCCTGGCAGGAGTGATCATCGAGGAAGGAGTTATTAAAACTGAAAATACTTTTGATAAGCTTATTAATCCCCTGCGTTCAATCCCTCCCAGATCCACTGATATTACAGGTATAACCAATTCCATGGTTACCGGAATGCCAACCCTTTTACAGGTACTCCCCGAGTTTCTGGATTTTATTGAAAACAGGATCCTGGTTGCTCACTTCGCACCCTTTGATCTGGCTTTTTTAAATATCGAGTTGGGCCGGTTAGCG
Source organism: Dethiobacter sp. (assembly GCA_003605065.1). GTDB lineage: Bacteria > Bacillota > Dethiobacteria > DTU022 > UBA8154 > UBA9862. Next base: position 17,721 of record QZJM01000047.1, read on the forward strand.
CCTGTGCGCATCCTGAACCCGGTTATAGATACATACCTGCTGGCGCAAAGTATTTTGCCCGATATGATCGAATATTCCCTGGAAAGTTTACTAAAAAGATTCGGTATAAAAATAAAGGAAAGACATACGGCACTGGGTGACTCGCTGATGACCGCCCAGTTGTTTTTAAAACTTCTGGATATAATGGCAAAAAAAGAAATCTGTACCCTTAACCAGCTCTGCCGCTTTCTTGTCCGCCAAAGGGACATGGCCCACTCGCTGACATTACCAGAACAACGTTAAGCCATGATCCGGAAATGGCTATCCGTAATTCCCTGCAGGCGGCTGACCATAACCAGCGCCTCCCTAAGCAGGGAATACTCGCGATTGGTTAGCTCACGGGGGTTAATGTAATTGTCCGGTTCGGTGCCTTTCCTCATTTTGGCCATGGCATCCCTTATTCTTAACATCATCAACGTTTCATAGGCTGAAGTTATATATTCGATATCCTTTTCTTTAAGAATATTGCGCTTGCCTATTTCCTCAAGTCTTTCAAAAGTATTGGAAACAAGCAAACCCTCTCTCAGGGCAAAAACCCTGGCGCAGTCCACAACATGTACACAGGCTGAGGTCTTAAGATTTAACTCATTGCGATGCTCTCCTGAGCGCTCCGTTTGAACCTGCCGGAAGATATTGATAGGTACTTTTTTGCTCAGGTTATCCTGCACCAGAAAACTAAGTACTACAGTAGAATTGCGGAAGCTTCGCACCACAAAGTTGCGCAAAAGATCATAAAGGCTTTTTTTACCATAAAGATATCTGAAATCGAGAAAAATGGTCATTAATCGAACATTTTGAGGAAGGAGATTATTAATCCAGTCTTTAATGGTATGGCGCCAAATGCGAAAGGAACGACACCATTCCTCGTTGTTGGCCATAACCAATCCCTTGCAGCGCTTAAAACCGTACTGTTCCAACCCGGTGACCACTTTTTCTCCAAGAATAAGGAAATAGTTTTTGACCTGTTCATCCTTATCTTCGGGAACATCCTCGTAGATAATGCCGTTGTCCTGATCAGTCCGGGCATACTGCTCCTTCCTGCCGCTGCTTCCCATATTTATCCAGCAGTAACTTACCGGGGGAGGGCCGTACCCTTCTTCAATCATAGACCTCTCACAAATCTGAATCACTTTGCGGGTAATACGGTCGTAAAACTCCGTAATCAGGGACGTTATTTCTATAACCGTTGCTCTTTCCACCAGGAGTGCCTGCAATACCTGATCAACCTCGGAATGCAGCTTGCAGAGCTCTTCGATGGTGTTGCTGGATTCAATACTGTTAACGATGGCCAGTGATCCGGTTTTTCTCGATTTTATGACGTCCCGCATAGCCACAATACCGACCAGCCTGCCTTCTTCATCCACCACAATCACATGCTTGATCCGGTATTTTACCATGAGCAAAAAGGACTGGTAGGAAAAATCCTGCGGTTTAACGGTGATTAACCCTGTGCTCATTAATTCCCTGGCCGTACGGCCGGCGCTTTTTTGCAGGTCAGGCTCCAACAGAATTTTGGTGACAAGATCCCCTTCGGTAATAATTCCCAGGGGTTTATCTTTTTCAACCACAATAACTGAGCTGACATTTTTCCTGGACATAATAGAAGCTATTTGCCGGACATCATCACCCGGTAAGCAGGTAACCACGCTCCTAACCATAATATCAGAGATGCGTTTGCCAAACCCTTCGTCTCCCGACAAATCATCCTCATTAAAAAATTTTTGGTAGAGAATCCGCAGTCGTTCGGTTAGCAGCTTGGTAAAGAAAGCGGCAAAATCGGGATTTTCTATAACAATTTCCTCAAAAACTTCCTGGGGCAGGAGAAAACAGCGAGTATCTGTAACAGCCCTGGCCGAAGCAGGATATTCCTCTCCGGAAAAAAATACGGTCTCACCCATAAATTCATAAGGGCCCCGGTAACCGGTTACATACTCATGGCCGCCCTTATCGCTTACCGTTATCTCCGCCTTTCCTTCAATCACCAAAAACAAAACATGCCTTGAAGTTTCTCCCTGCTTGCCGACATAGGTTCCCGCCGGGTAAAACTCTTCCCGCAGGGAGGCGGCAGTTTTATATAACAGCTTTTCCCCCAGAAGATTAAAAGGGTTAAACTTTTTTAATATCTCTACTTTGCTTTGTAAATTAGTATCTTTTAGCACCAGGCTTCTCTCTCCTCCCCCCTTCCTCTCTACTTGTTTTTTCCGGCCAGTTATAATAAAATTTGATCAGAGCTAAACAGAAGTTTGTAAAACAAGACGGGGGTTTTAAAATGACAACTGTTCTACCTGTAAAAGGTCTGCGTTTTAACAATGAAGCTGGATTAGATCTTTCGAAGTTAATAACTCCACCTTATGATGTTATTACCGATAAATTGCAAAACGAATGCTACGAAAAAAGCCCTTATAATGTTATACGCCTTGAGTACTCAAAATCCCTTCCCGGAGACAACCACCGTGAAAATAAATACACACGGGCAGCGGCTGTTTTCAGGGAATGGATTAAAAAAGGAATCCTTATAAAGGACGAAAAACCCGCTTTTTATTTATATGAACAGCATTTTTTTTATAGCAATAAGAAATATATAAGAAAAGGGTTATTCTGCGGCGTAGGCTTGTCCCCTTTTGAAGAAGGAAAGATCATACCCCACGAAGAAACCTTGAGCAACCCGAAGGCCGACCGGCTGGAGCTTTTAAGACACTGTGAAACCAATTTCAGCCCCATTTTCGGCCTCTTTAAGGACAAAGACAATTTCTTAGACATTTTTACAGATTCTTATAAAGAAAAACAGGATCCGGTTATTACTTTTGAAGACGACGACGGACAGCTGCATAAGGTTTGGGTCATTACCGACCATAAGTTTATCGAAATTGTAAAGGATTTTTTCAGGGATAAAAAAATTTACATCGCTGACGGCCATCACCGTTATGAAACAGCTTTGCAGTTTTACCTGGAGAAAAAAGAATTAGATAAAAGTAAAGAAAAATATGATCATACGCTTATGGCCCTTGTCAATATTTACGATGAGGGGTTACTTGCTTTTCCCACACACCGCATTATTACCCAAAGCGAAATTAACAGCTCCGAGCTGCTTGAGAAACTGGCAAAATATTTTTTTATACAGGAATTTCCCGGGGCCAAAAACCGGGAAGAGTTACTGGCTTTATTGGACAAGTCTCTAACAGGAGCCACGAAAGCAAAACTGTCCTTCGGACTTTACACTCCAGAACGAAAACTATTTATACTTACCTTAAAAGAAATAACTGAAGAGAAAAAACTCTTCCCCTGGCTTGATACGGTTGTCCTGCAGGAACTGGTACTGTCAGATATTTTTGGCCTGGGAGAAACAGAAAGAAGAAAAGAGTCCCGGCTGGTTTACTTAAGAGACGAATGGGAAGCAAAGCTCCAAGTTGACCAGGGACAGATTCGTTTTGCCTTTTTTATAAACAGGCCCCCCCTGGAAGAAATTATCAGTTTAGCGGAAAAGGGTATCCGCATGCCGCAAAAATCCACCTATTTCTTTCCCAAGTTCGTTACAGGTTTAATCATGCTGCAGCTGGGGAATGCCTGATTTATTTATCAAGGGGACATTCCCTGACGCTTCACCTCTTGGTAAGGGGACACACCTCTTGCAGAGGAATGTCCCCATAAGTTACTGCAGCGCTTTCCAGTACTGCTTATGGAAGGCGCGAACTGCTTCGATGGCCTCAGCTCCATCCCTGCTGCGGTGAATCTCGCTGTCCTCCTCTAGGGGGAGGTTCCAGCGGGAAATTACGTTGAGCACATTATAGATAATGGAAGCCTGGGCATCAACATTATAACCGCCTTCTAAAAAGAAGATCATTTTCCCCCCCGTGTTCTTTTCCGCACCTTTTACCAGTAACTTTGCTAGATGAGCATAGCACTGCAGAGAAAGATTCATGGAGGCCAGGGGATCTCCCCTGTAAGCATCCTGCCCCGCGGAAACGAGCAGCATCTCCGGCTTATACTCATCCATAACAGGCAGTACTATTTCGTTAAAAAGCTTTAGATAATCTTCATCCCCGCATCCCGCAGGCATGGGAGCATTTATGGTGTAACCCACACCATCTCGTCTGCCAACCTCTCTTACACCACCGGTTCCGGGATAGGCAGGACTCTGGTGCACGGAAAAGAACAATACCCCCGCTTCTTCTTCAAAGATGTGCTGTGTACTGTTGCCATGGTGCACATCCCAGTCAACAATCATAATTCTTTTTAGCCCGTATTTTTTTTGCAAATACCTGGAAGCAATAGCAATATTATTAAAAATACAAAAACCCATTCCCCTGTTTGGTTCGGCGTGATGACCCGGCGGCCTGAGAAGTGCGAAAACCCGATCCAGTTCGCCACCCATAACCTTGTCCACCGCATCAAGACCTCCCCGGACAGCCAGCCGGGCCACTTCGTAGGTGTCCGGAGTCAGGTATGTATCCATATCCAGCTGCCGCGAACCACTCTGGCAAGCATTCTCCACATCTTTAATATAGTCCTCCCTGTGTACCAGAGCAATGGTTTCCTCAGAGGCTTTTTCCAGGGGAACAACAATCTCAAGGAGTTGCAAAACCTTTTTTTCCCTGAGTTTTTCCATGGCCGCCTCCAATCGCTCCTTGCATTCAGGGTGGTAAAAGTTGGTATGGAGAAGAAAATCATCATGATAAACTATTCCGGTTTTGGCTTTTTCCATTTTCGAATAAAACCTCCTTTTCCTTGTATTCTTTTTCAGGTTTCCTTTATTTCCGGGGCTTTATCTTTCATAATCCTCCAGAAAAAAGGATTTTGCTTGCGCAGCACAACTGGTTTACCTTTCCTGTTTACAAAAGCGTGAATTGTTTCACCAATTGCTAACAAGATATCCTTTTCCATGTTAACTATTTCATAATGGAAGCCAAGCTTAACATCCTCCAGAAGATTGAGCCTGGTGGTAACCCGCAACAAATCGTCATAACGGGCCGGGTATTTATATTTACAATATGCTTCAATAACCGGTAATAAAATTTCACTTTGCTCCAGATCCCTATAGCTCATCCCCAGACCCCGAAAAAATTCGCTGCGTCCCACCTCAAACCAGACGAAATAGTTGGCATAGTAAGCCACTCCCATCTGGTCCGTATCTTTATAACGCACCCGTACAGTAGTTTCATTGTGTTTCATGCACAACCCCCTCCCAAGCTTCTGAACTTGACTCCCGTTGAACCCGGAACTGCGCCACCAGCAAAACACTGCGCAATTTTAATACTAGTGGACCGTAGCGCGACCGCGGTAAATCAAACCCCTGACGGCATCTACAGTAATCATCTGGCCGGAAGATAGCTCCCTGGTGGCACCTGCTGCACCTACAATCACAGGTTTGCCCAGGTTTAAACCTACGATGGCCGCATGAGAGGTCAGGCCTCCAACTTCGGTAATAATGGCGCCGGCTTTTTCCATGGCCGGTAAAAAGCTTTTTTCAGTAAAAGCACTTACCAGTATCTGTCCTTCCTCTATTTTTAAAGCATCTTCCGCAGTCAAGGCGACGTGGACAATACCGGTTACAGCAGCTTTTCCTACTCCCTGACCCTGGATAATAACTTCTCCCACAGTATCAATACGCATAAAATTTGTTGTTCCCGGCACCCCTACCGGGACTCCCGCCGTAAGGATGACCAGATCCCCGTTCTGGATTAACCCCGCCTCCATCGCTACCTTTACAGCGGTATTAAATATTTCATCAGTATGTGGTGTCGGCGGGCACAGCAAGGGGTAAACCCCCCAGGTAAGGGTAAGAGCAGCGGCAACCTTCTCCGAAGGAGTCACAGCAATGATGGGGGCTTTGGGTTTATATTTGGAAACCATGCGCGCTGTATGGCCTGACTGGGTAGCGGAAATAATGGCTGCGGCTTCCAGGTCCTGCGCCGCGCGACAGGTAGCATAGCTGATGGCATCAGTTACGGTATTTTGGATAGCCGGTTCTAAATTTTCCAGTATCACCCTGTATTCCAGGGCCTCTTCTGTCCTCCTGGCAATACGGGCCATGGTCTCCACAGCCTCTGCCGGAAAAGCTCCGGCAGCCGTTTCCCCGGAAAGCATGACAGCATCAGTACCGTCAAAGATGGCATTGGCCACGTCGCTGGCTTCAGCCCTGGTGGGCCTGGGATGGCGGATCATGGAATCGAGCATCTGGGTCGCTGTGATAACAGGTTTTCCGGTACGGTTACAGGCGGTAATCAGGGCTTTTTGCACCAGGGGGACATCCTCGGCAGGAATTTCCACCCCCAGGTCTCCCCGGGCCACCATGATCCCGTCAGCCACCTGGAGAATTTCCTGATAGTTTTTCACCCCTTCAATATTTTCTATTTTGGCAATGATTTTGGCAGAGGCTTTATTTTTTTCTACCAGGCACCTTATCGTAAAAACATCGGCCGCACGGCGAATGAAGGAAGCGGCAATAAAGTCAATATTATGCTGCAGCGCAAACTCAATATCCCTCTCGTCTTCTTTGGAAAGAATGGGAAGGTTAATATAAACACCGGGCGCGTTTATCCCTTTACGTGAAGAAAGCCTGCCACCGTGAACCACCTGCGTTTCTATCTCCGTAGCAGTAACCTTTACCGCTTTAAGTTCGATCAAACCGTCATCCATTAATATCCGGGCGCCAGGTTGTAAATCCCGGGACAGTTCCTTATAAGTAATACTGACCCTGCGGCTGTCTCCTTCCACCTCTTCCGCAGTCAGGGTAAAGTGTTCCCCCTCTTTAAGCTCTATTTCCCCCTGCCTGAAAGTTTTTATCCTTATCTCCGGCCCTCGGGTATCAACCAGTATGCCTACTCTTTTACCCAACTGCCGGCTTGCTTCATGAATCGTTTTGATCCTTTTTTCATGTTCCTGTAAAGTGCCATGAGAAAAATTTAACCTGGCCACATCCATGCCTCGCTGTATAAGAGCCTTGATGGTTTCCAGATTTTCTGAGGCTGGTCCAATGGTACAGACTATTTTTGTCCGTCTCACCAATACATCTCCTCTGCTAAATTGCCAGAATACTGGCTAACTGGTAATCATCCCATGAAAATTCTTTTTTATTTTTAAAGAGTTCGTCATAAGGTACAGCTTTTATTTCCCCTTTGCAGTAACCAATGGCATGGTCGCCCTGGCCTTCCAAAAGCAGGTCTACAGCCTTTGCTCCCAAGCGGCTGGCCAGAATGCGGTCAAAAGCGGTAGGTGTTCCCCCTCTCTGCAGGTGCCCCAGGATGATGACACGCACTTCCAACTGTGTAAGCCTCTTGATTTCATCTCCCACATGCATGGCGCTGGCGGCTCCCTCAGCCACAAGAATGATACTATGCAGCTTACCCCTCTGCACTCCCCGCATCAGGCGGCTGCAGACCTCTGCCAGGTCAAAAGGGGCTTCGGGAACAATGATGGACTCGGCTCCACCGGCAAGGCCGGCTATTAAAGCAATATGCCCCGTATTACGTCCCATAACCTCTATAACATAAGTTCTCTCATGAGAGGTGGCCGTATCCCTTACCTTGTTGATGGCATCTGTAACCGTATTAACAGCCGTATCAAAACCGATACAAAAATCCGTACAGGGAATGTCGTTGTCAATTGTAGCCGGAACCCCAACAGTATTAAAACCGGCCTCTTCAAGGACTCTTGCCCCTCTAAAAGAGCCGTCACCACCGATAATAACGATCCCTTCAACCTTTTCCTCCTGCAGAAATTCTATGGCTTTTTTCTGCCCCTCTTTGGTAAGAAATTCAGGGCTCCTGGCTGTATGGAGGATAGTACCCCCCCTGTGGATTATATCCGCCACAGAACTTAGCTGCATGGGGTGCATTTCCCTGTTAATCAAACCGACGAAACCACGCCGTACACCGTATATTTTCAAACGGTGATAAATACTCTTGCGCACCACGGCCCTGATGGCGGCATTCATTCCCGGAGCATCGCCTCCGCTGGTCAAAACAGCGATCTTTTTCAATTTTTTGTCCCCCCATTATTCGAGTATACAGTTCCTAAGGCTTACTCTTTTCAGTATTAACGAAGAAAGAATATTTATCCATCAGAAAGGTCTCAACCGGTTTCTAATTGCTGGATCTTCAAACAATCCGGTCCGAGCAGCCTTTCAATGCGTGTATAGAGTTCATCCTCATTATCTTTAACCCAGCATTCCTGGCCCGTAAGAAGCAGCTTCCCGTTTTTTTCAAAATAGAGATAAACCGGGGTTCCCCCGGGGTAAGAAGCCAGTATATCCTTCAAGGAAACCATTTCCCCGAAAGGTTTTTCATCATCAATCCTGACAAAAAGCTGTCTCGGTTCAGCCGGAAAGAACGTTATATCCTTACAGATAATTTTAACCTCTTCCTCCTCTTTATAATCAGTTATCCCGTAAATAAGGACAACCCTGTCTTCCTGCAGTTCCTGCTGATATTTTTCATGAAGATCACTAAAAATTACTACTTCAACTTCCCCGGTCAGATCCTCCAGCTTAAGGAAAGACATGGGACGCCCTTTTTTAGTATAGATTAACCGCAGAGAGCTGATCATCCCGGCAATGGCAACATTGCGGCGATCACCGATTTCACCAAGCTCGGCGGCGGGAACAACCCCGCGGAGGTTTTCCAGGATGAGGCGGTACTGGTTTAAAGGGTGTCCGGAGATATAAAGGCCGACCATTTCTTTCTCCATAAGGAGCTTTTCTTTAATGGAAAATTCCGGTATGGATGGAAGTTCATCATGAGCGCTGACAGGACTTGCGGTGTCACCCAGGTAAGAAAACATGGACATCTGGCCGTTTAACCTGTCTTTTTGCAGCTGCTGCCCGTTGGTCAAAGCTTCATCCATAATATTTAGATACTGGGAGCGCAGTCCACCCAGAGAATCAAAAGCACCGCTTTTAATCAAACTTTCCAGTACTTTGCGGTTACAGGTGCGCAGGTCAACTTTACTGCAAAAGTCCTGGAGGCTGGTAAATTTACCCTCCTTTTTCCTGGTTTCAATAATTGTTTCGATAGCCGTTCTGCCAACGTTTTTAACAGCGGCCAAACCAAAACGGATGCGGTTTGCACCTACCGCGGTAAAATTGACATCGCTTTCATTAACATCAGGCGGTAATATCTCCAGACCCTGGCGGCGGCAATCCGCAATATACAGGGCCACTCTTTCGCTGTTGGACATAATCCCGGTAAGCAGAGCAGCCATAAATTCCAGGGGATAATTAGCTTTTAAGTAGGCAGTCTGGTAGGCTATAAGAGCATATGCGGCAGCATGGGACTTATTAAAACCATAAGAAGCAAACTTAACGATAAGGTCATAAAGATCTTCGCCCAGCTTTTTAGCATATCCTTTTTTCACCACGCCCTGGACAAAAATCAGCCTCTGTTCATCCAGGATTTCTTTCTTCTTTTTACCGATAGCCCGGCGCAAAAGATCGGCCTGTCCCAGGGTAAATCCAGCCATTTTAGCGGCTACTTCCATGATCTGTTCCTGGTAAACCATGACCCCATAGGTTTCTTTAAGAACATGTTCCAGATCGGCATGTAAGTATTTAATGGGCCTTAAACCGTTTTTACTTTCGATAAATACAGGTATTTGTTCCATGGGACCGGGACGATACAAGGCTACTACGGCAATAATGTCTTCAATTTTACCTGGTTTTAAATCGCGCAGCACGGAGCGCATCCCGCTGCTTTCCAGCTGGAAAACACCGGCCGTCTCTCCCTGTGATAACAGGGCAAAAGTACGGGGATCATCCAGGGGAATGTTATCGAGATGTAATTTTTCATTTTCTCCCCGCTGTGCATTTACCTGTCTGATGGCTTCTCCCATAATTGTTAAGGTGCGCAAACCCAGGAAATCCATCTTGAGCAGTCCCAGCTCTTCCAGGGTATTCATGGGAAACTGTGTAACTACGATGCTATCGGCAGTTTTCTGCAGGGGCACGTGTTCAACAAGGGGGTCTCCCGAAATAACTACACCGGCAGCGTGAGTAGAAGCATGCCTGGGGAGCCCCTCTACGGCCCGGGAGGTATCCAGTAAAAGGCGGAAACGCTGGTCACTCCTGCAAAGCTCTGCCAGGTCCTTATTCAGCTCCAGCGCCCTGTCTATGTTCATACCCGGTTCAAAAGGAATCATTTTGGCGATACGGTCTGTTTCCCCGTAAGAAAAGTTTAAGGCTCGTCCCACATCCCGTACCGCCAGTCTCGCCGCCATGGTGCCGAATGTTATAATCTGCGCGACCCTGTCTTCACCATACTTGTTCACAACATAACGAATTACTTCATCGCGGCGCTCGTAACAAAAATCGATATCAATATCAGGCATAGAAATCCTTTCCGGGTTTAAAAACCTTTCAAACAGCAGGCCATAGCGCAGGGGGTCTATGTTGGTTATGGAGAGAGCATAAGCAACCAGGCTGCCGGCAGCAGAGCCCCGGCCCGGCCCTACAAGAATCCCATTTTGATGGGCAAAACGTATAAAATCCCAGACAATGAGAAAATACCCGGCAAAACCCATTTTGTTAATGACATCCAGTTCATAATCAAGGCGTTCCTTTAGATTTGTTGTTACCTGAGGATATTTTTTAGCCAGCCCTTCATAACAGAGCGCTTTTAAATATTCCCCTGCATTTTGATAAGAAGGGGGTATATCATAAAGGGGCAGGTACATGCGGTCAAAAGTAAATTCCAGCTCCACCTCAGCGGCTATCTTCAGGGTATTCTCCAGAACTTCAGCAGGAAAGGCGCTGAAAGTTTCTCTCATCTCTTCTTTATCTTTAAAATAAAACTCGGTTCCTTCAAATTTTAACCGGTTGGTCTCCTCCACATTTTTACCCGTCTGGATACAGAGGAGCACGTCGTGGGCCCCGGCGTCACCCCGCTCCAGGTAATGCACATCGTTGGTGGCCACCAGGGGAATTCCTGTTTTTTCTCCCAGCTTTAAAAGCTTAAGGTTGACTTCCTTCTGGTCGGGAAGCCCATGTTCCTGCAGCTCCAGGTAAAAATTCCCCGGGCCAAAATTTTCCCGGTACCAGAGCGCAGCCTGCAAAGCTTTCTCTTCTTCTCCCGCCAGCAGCAGCTCGGGAATCTCTCCGGCCTTGCAGGCGCTTAAAGCTATGAGCCCTTCATTGTATTTTTCAAGAAGCTCCTTGTCCACCCGGGGCTTATAGTAAAAGCCTTCCAGATAACCTGCCGTAACCAGTTTCATAAGGTTGCGGTATCCCTGCATATTTTTGGCAAGGAGAACCAGGTGGTATTTAAAGTCATCACGTCCCGGTTCCTTTTGGAAGCGGCTTCGGGGTGCAACATAAACTTCGCACCCTAGAATAGGTTTGATCCCCTTCTTTTTTGCAGCCTTGTAAAAATCTATAATTCCGTACATACTGCCATGATCGGTAATAGCAACTGCCGGCATTCCCAGTTTATGCGCCTTCTCTACCACCCTGCTGATGCGTGCGGCCCCGTCAAGGAGGCTGTATTCGGTATGTACATGCAAATGCACAAACAAATGAGTTCCTCCAGTTAAATTTTCTTTTTATCTGCTTTAGTATTTCGACTTTTACCGGGAAAACCCTTTACTCTTTGCAAAAAAGAACAGGGGAAGAACTGCCTTAACGTTTTAGATAGAAATTTTTCAGGAAAGCGGCGGCAACCAGGACACAGAGGGTCGTCCAGGCCGTGACGAAAATACCTTCCACCGAGTAAAAGCCAATCCTGGGAAGGGTGAGCATTCCTACCGTCAAAAGAAAACAGGTTAGAAGAGAACCCAGTTCATCGATTTTCATCTCATGAACACCTTTCTTTTAATCCGGGTTAAAGGCTTAAGGCCTTGTGTTAAGAGCCAGTTGTCCTCTCTTGTTAATTGCTTTAAATTAGTTTAAAATAGTATAAATTGCATTTCTGAGAGCCAGGGGAGGAAATATGGACGCTGAATTAAAAGCAAATATTAAACTGGTCTTATTCATCTTCTCCCTGATTTTAGGACTGTGGCTTCTTAGAATAATCTTCCCGGTTATTTCCCTGGTTATTGTTGCCCTGCTGGTCGTTTACCTCATTTTACCCCTGGTTGAAATACTGGTAAAATTTCATATTCCCCAGGCGGTGGCCAGCGTTATCATCTTTATTCTATTTATATTCATCATATTACTTACTTCTTACTTCGTCCCCCCCTTAATTTTCCGGGAAATACGCTCGCTGGCTATTTATATTGCCACAGATTTCCGTCAATATGTTATCTTACTTTTTAAGCAGCTTGAACAAATAGATCTTTTACTGGGCATGAATCTCTCCCAAATCCTGATTTCGACCATTATCTCCCATATTGAAAGTATTCCTTTGTATCTCCTGCAATGGATAAACCGCATTTCTTCATTTAATATTCCTTTCCTCAGCGAAATATGGTCTCTTTTGGGGCTGTTTTTTCTTATCTTGTTCCTGCTTTTTGATATTAACGGGGTTAAGACAGCTCTGGTCAACCTCTTTCCATCCCATTACCGCAAGGAAGCTGCCCATGTGATCCGCGTTACTGACGACAAAGTAGGAGCTTACCTGCGCGGCAACCTGGTGCGCTGCAGTATAGTAGGCTTGGCTACGGGCCTGGGCCTTTTCACCATAGGGATGCCTTTTGTTCTAATCCTGGGCATTACCGCAGGCCTGTTAAATATCATCTACAAAATAGGCCCCTTCCTGGCGGCCATTCCGGCCATACTGATCAGCTTTACCCCCGGCGCACCTCATCCCGCCCTTGTAATTGCCCTCTATCTGGTAATCCAGCTTATCGATGCCTTTATCCTTACACACTTTTTGATGGGTAAAGCCGTAGACTTAAGACCGGTTACTATCGTTTTTGCCATACTCTGTGGGGCAAGGCTTCTGGGCTTGCTGGGCATAATCCTGGCCATTCCCCTTACGGCAATTATCAAGGTTTTGCTAAACCATTATTACATTTCCAGGATGGACAGGGTAAATGCGGCGGAAGAAAGCGGTTTTACAGAAGAGTCCCGTCAGGCGACTAGAGCAGAATAAAAAAAGCCGCCCTATAATATGAAATATGGGCGGAAAGTTACCGCTGCTTTAGGTAAGTTCAACTCAATCTGAAACGAAGTTGTCGAGCGCCGAGGCTTACTCCGGGTTTGCGCAGACAGATTTTACAGCTCAGCAGGAAGAAAAACCCAAGAACAGCCTGGCCAGTGTAGTCGATCCGGATGCACGCCACAGTGCCAAGTCGGACAAAAAGCATTACATGGGGCACAAGGTGCAGAATGTCATGAGCGCCGAAAGTCAGTTCATTGTGAACTTCGAAGGGATCAGCGCCACGGAAAACGACGGCGAATCCTTTCTGGACGTAGTTGACGAAGCAAAAAAGCAAACCGATTTATCCCCGCAAAAGATCCTGGTTGATGGACAGTATACCACGATGGCCAATCTGCAGGGTGCAAAACAGCGGGAATTTCAACTGGTCGGTAACATCAAAGAACCGGCCAATCCCAAAGGGGGCTACCCCTTGAGTGCATTTCACTACGACCCGGAGCAGAAAAGGCTGACCTGTCCGGCCAGGGTGATGACAGAGGACACCTATCGCAACGAAACGGCTGAAACCACCGTTTACCGTTTTCCTGCAGAGGTCTGCGCAGAATGTAAGCGCAGGAAAAAGTGTACCAGCAGCGAGAAAGGACGTACCGTAAGCATTAGCGACAGCTATCACCTGGTCCTCGAAGCGAAAGAGTATCTCCGCACCGATGAGGGTAAAGCAGATATGAAAGTTTGAAGGGTTTGAAGGGTTTGAAGGGTTTCTCAGCGCTTTTTTTACTTATTTGCCGACAGTCTCTTTAAGTAAGTCTGATTTCCCTGACACTGTCCAGATCACAAAAGCAAATATGCTTTATCTAAGGAAAGTTGTTCAATCCAATATCTGTTACTTTGGATATTCCACATTCAAACAAGGTCAAAAAGCTGTAAGACAAGTCAAGAACCGTCCCCCTGTCTCCTACTACATGCATTATCATTATTAATCCTCCCGCCGGGCAATACCGCTTAATTTATTGCTGTTCACTCTCGGGTTCTGAACGATTATTTTCCTTGTTCTGTCCTTCCGCTTTCTCCTGCTCTTTAGCTTGTTTGCCCAGCATTTCGTGATATTCTTTTAATTTTTTCTCTACAAGGTAATTAATCGTCCCTTCGGGATATTTACCATCTTCTCCCCGCTCACCTGCGGGCATACCCGTAAGTATACTAATACCTTCGTCCACCGATTTAACGGCATAAATGTGGAATTTACCTTCACGAACGGCCTCTACGAGCTCTTCATCAAGCATCAGGTTTAAGATATTTTGATGAGGGATAATGACACCCTGATCTCCGGTCAGGCCCTGCAATTTACAGGTTGCAAAAAAACCTTCGATTTTTCTGGTAATGCCTCCAACAGGCTGTATTTCACCCTTCTGGTTTACAGAACCGCTTACGGCAATATTTTGCTTTAAAGGTACGCCGCTAAGGCTGGAAAGCAGGGCGTAAAGCTCGGTGCTGGAAGCGCTGTCCCCATCCACCCCTTCATATGACTGTTCAAAGCAGATACTGGCCGAGAGGGTCAGCGGCATTTTCTGGGCATATTTTTGGCCAAGGTAGCCGCTGATAATCATTACTCCCTTGTCATGGATACGGCCGCTCATTTTACTTTCCCTTTCAATATTTACAATACCCCTGCGCCCCAGGAAAGTGGACGCAGTAATACGGGAGGGCCTGCCAAAAGTATAATCTCCCAGATCGATGACGGCAAGACCGTTTATCTGGCCGACTTTTTCGCCGGATAGATCCAGCAATATCTGTCCCTGTTCCACAAACTCAAGAAGCTTTTTTTCATACTTGTCAGAGCGGAAAATCTTTTCTTTAATAGCTTTATCAACATGGCTTTCGTTTATATGCCTGTCACCCTGTATCCCGGCCCAGGTATCGGCTTCATAGAGAATTTCCACGATATCATTAAAGCAGGTTGTAAGCTTTTCCTGGTGATCGGCCAGGCGGGAACTGTACTCCATAATCCTGGCTACTCCCGAACGATCAAAATGTTTTAATCCTTCCTTCTGGCAGTGAGTGGAGATAAAATTGGCCATTTTGGATATATTTTTCTGAGAACGTTCCATAACCGTATCAAAATCTGCCTTTATTTTAAATAGTTTCCGAAAATCTTCATCATAGCGGTACAGGAGGTGGTAAAGCATGGGGTTCCCGATGAGAATAACTTTTACATCCAGGGGGATAGGCTCCGGCCTCAGGGTAGTCATAGCTAAAAGAGCAAGCTGCTCTCCGGCAGTTTCAATGCGTATCTCTCTTGTTTTTAAAACACGCTTTAAAACATCCCAGGCCTGGAAATTACTCAGGACATCGTTTGCCTGCAGGATCAGGTAGCCTCCGTTGGCCTTGTGTAAAGCCCCGCTTTTAATCATGGAAAAGTCAGTAGTAACCATACCCAGCTTGTTTTCATGTTCCACCCGGCCCACAAGGTTATAGTAAGTAGGGTTAGACTCAACAATTACAGGAGCACCCCGGGTTTCCTTGTTATCGATAAGGAGGTTAACGGTATATTTTGAGGCCGCTATATCGGTCCCGCGTTTTAACCAGGGGAAAGGAAATTGCTTATCTTCCGCCTCTTCCCCCTTAAAATTATCCAGGTTTTCCAGGACATCATCTTTGAGGGCTTCCAGGTAATTTATAACCCTGGGGAATTTCATGTATTTATCTTTAAGTTCATCGATAAGGTGCCCTACTACCTGCAGGCCTGTTTCATATTCCAGATCCTTAAAGCGGTCCTTTAAATTTTTTTCTTCGTTCTGGATAAGCCTTACAATCTCCATGGCTTTTAACTGAACTTCAGTGGACTTTTTCTCCAGTTCCTCTTTTTGAGGCTGTTCCAGTTGGTTGAACTCCTCTTCGCTCATTTCTTTGCCGTCTTTTAAGGGTACGCTTAAAAAACCTGAACTGGTTCGCTTCAACACAAAACCGTATTCATGGGCAACTCTGTTCAGCCTCTCCATTAAAACGTTTCTGATTTCCTGGAACTTTTTGAAAATCGCACCTTTCTGACGCTCGTAATCCTCGGTTTTAAAAATTTTGGGGATCTCTTCTTTTAATTCTTCCAGGAGATTATCGATATCCCTGGCAAAGACACTTCCCATACCCGCAGGAAGGTTCAGAGCCACGGGTTCACCGGGATTTTTAAAATTATAAAGATAACACCAGTCATCGGGGACAGGCTCATTCTCGGCTACTTCCCGGGTGATGGAGCGGGCATAACTGATTTTGCCTGTTCCTGTAATCCCGGTCATAAAAATATTATAACCATGCCTCTTAATAGTTAAGCCAAAATCCATGGCCTTAACGGCTCTCTCCTGCCCGATGATGTCCTCCAGGGGTTTTATCTCCTCCGTCGTTTTGAACTCAAACAGGGATGGATCACATTTTTTAACCAGTTTTTCCGGCTCCAGCCTGTTGTCGTAAACCATTTTTTTCCTCCTTTATGGCAAGATATTACTCTCTTTTAAAAAAGAGTGACTTTTGCTTATAACTAAAATAACTTCTTTTTTTGTGTTCTTTTTTCCTGTTAACAGCATAAATTTTCTGTTTAAAAAGATAACTTTTTTTATAAACCACCAGCAAATATTTTTTGGTCTAATATAGGGAATACTTTTGGTAGAACAAATAAACAACTGGCACAGTCCACAGTATTTTTCCGGTCAGTACCCAAAAACGACAGGCTGCCGGATGATTCCCAAGATTACTCCGGGTGGCACGGGAGGATACTCTTTCCATACTCAAACAAGCAACAAATTGATTATACGGATTTGAACCAATCCATTTAATGCTGATCACACCATTGAGGAGCAATTAATGTACTTATGAAAGAGCAATATTTAAACAAACTGTTCGCACCAGGGGGCATTGCCGTTATCGGCGCTTCACGAAATCCTGACAAGGTCGGAAATGCCATTGTTAAAAACCTGCTGGAAAGCGGCTATCCCGGAAAAGTTTATCCCATTAATCCCAGAGAAGAAGAAATTCTGGGACTGAAATGCTTTAAAACTGTTAAAGAGCTGCCTTCCTCCGGAGCTAAGGAGGAAATTGTAGACCTGGCTGTTATTGCTATCCCCGCCTCCAAAGTGCTGGAAGCAGTACAAGAATGTGCCCACAGCAATATTAATTTAATCATCGTCGTTTCCGCGGGTTTTAAGGAGATAGGTCCTGAAGGGATGGAACTGGAAAAGGAACTGGTGTCATTCTGCCGTAATCACAAGATACGCCTTGTAGGACCAAATTGCGTCGGTCTGATGCATACCCACACACCTGTTAACGCCTCTTTTGCCAGGGGGTTTCCCCGAAAGGGCCATATCTCCTTTATTTCACAGAGCGGGGCCATGCTTGTTTCCATCCTGGACTGGAGCGAACTTGCCGGTTTGGGATTTTCCCATTTTGTCAGCCTGGGGAATAAAGCGGACCTGCACGAAACAGACTTCCTGGAATATGCCGGAGGGGATCCAACTACCAGGGTCATTTTATGTTACCTTGAAGATATCGTTGACGGGCAGAAGTTTTTAGAAAAAGCCGGCCGTATTTCCACCCTCAAGCCCATTATCATCCTGAAAGCAGGATCAAGCCCTGCCGGAGCAAGGGCAGTTACCTCCCATACAGGCGCCCTGGCAGGCTCCGACAGTGCCTATAACGCCGCTTTCAGGCAAAGCGGCGTGCTCAGGGTGGAAAACATGGAAGAGCTGTTTGATATGGCCATCGCTTTTGCCAACCAGCCTCTGCCCGAAGGAGACAAAATAGCGATCGTAACCAATTCCGGCGGGCCAGGGATTTTAACTACTGACCAGGTGGAAAAAGCAGGGCTGCACATGGCCCGCTTTACAGCGGAAACTTCCAAACAGCTAAGGGCGTTTTTGCCGCCGGAAGCCAGTATTTACAACCCGGTCGACGTCCTGGGGGATGCCGGGGCCGAACGTTATCTGTTCGCACTGGAGAAAGTCCTGCTGGATCCCCAGGTGGACGGAGTCATAACCTTACTATGTCCCACGGCCCTGACTGAACCTCTGGATGCAGCCCGTTCCGTTCTGGAAATCCACCAAAAAATCCCCCGGAAGCCGCTTATGGCCGTTTTTATGGGGGGAAAGGAGATCCAGGAAGGACAAAAACTACTGAGGGAGGCGGGAATCCCCTGCTATACTTTTCCGGAAAGAGCTGTTGCTGCCATGGAGGGTATGGTTAAGTACTTTAAAAATACCGCCAGCCTGCGGCAAAAAAAACTGCTTCAGGAAGGCAAGGCAGAAAAAGGACAAAAACGGCAAAAAGTAAATGCAGCTCCTAATAATACGGCACAGGTTAAAGCTATTTTTTATGATGCGCTCAGAGAAAGAAGGGTGGTTCTCCTGGGGCACGAGGGGGTTAAAGTACTCACTGCTTTTGAAATCCCGGCGGCGCCGAGCCAACTGGCCAGAGATCCCCGGGAGGCTGCACAGCAGGCAGAAGAAATAGGGTTTCCCGTCGTCCTTAAAATCGCCTCTCCCAAAATTCTGCATAAAAGCGACATCGGCGGGGTGGTTGCCGGACTGGAAAACACAAAGGACGTAAAAAAACACTTTGAGGATATCATGCACAGGGCACAGCGTTTCATTCCTGATGCGCCTTTTTACGGTATAGAAGTACAAAAAATGATGCCCCCGGGAATGGAAATAATCATAGGTTCCTCCTTCGATCTCCAGTTCGGCCATTTACTGGTTTTCGGACTGGGAGGCATCTATGTCAACCTCTTTAAGGATATTTCCCTGCGGTTAGCCCAAACCCTGGAAAAAGCGGATATTGAAGAAATGATCCGGGAAACAAAGGCTTACCACCTTTTAAAAGGATTCCGGGGCAGCAGCCCCCTGGATATGCATTCTTTGATGGATACAATTCTCAACACGGCACGTCTTGTTACTTCCTTCCCCGAAATCAGGGAAATGGATATAAACCCCCTGCTGGTTTATGAAAAAGGGGTATGTGCCGTTGATGTAAAAATTACCCTTTCGCACGATATTATAGCCGACGTTCGCCCGGCATGGGAACAAGAGGAGCATTTAGTCAAGCAATTTATAGAAAGGAGAACTTAACTTGTTAAAAAAAATATACTTAATGGGCAGGTCGGGTTCCGGAAAAACAGCAATCGCCCTGGGCTTTTCCCTGCTCTGGAAAGAAAAAGGGTTTAAAGTTTCTTATTTAAAACCCAAAACAGCAGGGCCTAACCTGCAGCATAACCAGGACGTCGATGCCCTGCTCTTTAAAAAAACACTGGGCCTTCCCTGGGAACCTGAACAAATAGCGCCGCTAAATTTTGAATCCCTTTATATTTTCGGGCCTTCAGACCACAACAGGCTTTCCGTAGAGAAGATGGAAGCCAGACTGGATGAGAGCTTCAGGGAAATAGCTTATAATGACGGGATAATAGTTATAGAAGGAGGAAGGTCCCCCTATGCCGGTATGTCTCTTGCCCTTGACGACTTCAGCCTGGCCAAAAGATGGGAAACCCCTGTTCTTTTTATCTCTAACCTGGATAAAGATGATGACCTGGATCAAATGCTTTTTTTCAACAACTTTATACAGGCAAGAGGGCTGTACCTGCTGGGGAACATTTTTAATAACGTTACCCCGGCTATACTGAGTAAAGCCAGGGATATTTACCAGCCCTTACTGGAGGAAAAAGGTTACAAAGTCCTGGGCATAATACCTGCCCATCCTGCCATAACCTTTCCAACAGTAGCTGAGTTTCATGAAGCGCTTAAAGGAGAAATTTTATCCGGAGAGGGCAATATGGGACTGCCGGTGGAAGAGATCGTAGTGGGAACCATGACCATAGAAGGCGCCCTGAGCTACCTGCGCAGAGCTTTAAACAAAGCGGTTATTACAGGCGGAGATCGAAGCGACATGGCCCTGACCGCCCTGGAAACAAGCATTTCCGTCCTTATTCTTACCGGAGGCCTGCAGCCTGATATCCGGGTTATCTCACGGGCCCGGGAAAAAGGTGTTCCTGTAATCCTCGTTCATTTCGATACCTATACTGCCATCGGAATGCTGCAGGGCCTTGTCAGGCAAATTCGCCCTCAAGACAGCAGAACCATAACCCTGATCAAAGAAGAAGTGGCACGCCACTGTTCCTGGGAAAAAATAGCGGAGGAAATGGAATCCTACAGGTTTTTTTCCACAGCCAAAGGGCAATAAGGGTTTAAGGAGCAGGCGTTACACAACGGTTTCCGGGCCCGGCAAACCCGGCGCCCGTGAGCGATCAACCTGTGGTGGGTTTCCCTCCAGAGCTCCCTGGGAACTAAGCGGCAGATTTCTTCCTCCACGGCAAGAGGATTTTTCCCCTCGCTTAAACCAAGCCTCCGGCTCACACGCTGCACATGAGTGTCTACGGCAAAAGCAGGTATACCGAAGGCCGTACTTAAAACCACATTGGCCGTTTTGCGTCCCACTCCGGGAAGTTCCATAAGCTCTTCCCTTGTCCGGGGGACCTCACCATCATATTTATCTAATAACAGCCGTGATGTTTCCAGGATCTGCCGGCTCTTCTGGCGATATAACCCGCACCCCTTTATCTCTTTTTCCAACCAGGGAAGGCCCAGGTTCAGGATATCCCGGGGCCCTTTTATTTTTTGGAAAAGCTTTGTCGTAATCTTGTTTACCTGTTTATCTGTGGTCTGAGCAGAGAGAATCACAGCCAGGAGCAGCTCAAAGGGAGTGTTGTAATGTAAAGCCGTCGCAGCCAGGGGATATTCCTGCTCCAGGATTTGCAGGATCTCCCTGCTGCGGGACATTCTTTTTGCAGTTTTCAAACTATGTTACTCCTTTTTTCTGCTTTCCATCTATTTTAACTAAACAGTCTTTCCTTCCCTTTCATACCCTTCCTTGAAGATCGTCCATTTGTTACGCTCCTCCTCTGCCGGGTATATCTCTGCCCGGGTATTTAAATACTTCCCGGTGCCTAACGTTTTTTTGCCGGGTTACCTGCCGGCAAACCAGAAATTATTCCGTCGGGGGCAGGGGAATAATACCGCTGTCCATGAGTATCTTCGTCTGCTCCTGGGCCCTTTTAATTTTCTCCACCGCGGTTCGGTATATTACCTCCCGGTCCGGTGTCAGGCGGGCTACTCCTTCCCTGATAGCCTGCACCGCTGTAGCAGCAGCCACCCTGGGGAATACCTCCCAGTTATCCATAGACGGAAGGATCATTTCAGGGTTCAGACCTTTTTCCGCGGCACAGGCAGCCAGTTCTTCCGCTGCCGCCAGGCACATGGTATCCGTAATGGTACTGGCCTGAATATCGAGAACACCGCGGAAAATAGCCGGAAAACCAAGAGAGTTATTCACCTGGTTGGGAAAATCGGAACGTCCTGTGGAAACAATGGCTGCGCCGGCTTCTTTGGCCTCCCAGGGCCATATCTCCGGAATAGGATTGGCACAGGCAAAAACAATGGCATCCCTGGCCATAGCTTTTACCCATTCTTTTTTAATGGTGTCGGGCCCCGGCCTGGACAGAGCGATAACCGCATCTGCGCCCTCCATGGCTTCCGGGATTCCACCGGTACACTGGGCCGCATTGGTAATTTCTATAATTCTCAGTTTATCCTGGTGGGTTTCCTTAATATCACTTCTGCCTTTATGCAATATTCCCCTGCTGTCACACATGACGATATTCTCACTGGGCATGCCGGCAGCCAGTAAAAGCCTGCCGGTGGCAATATTGGCAGCTCCGACACCGATCATGGCAATCTTTATTTTTTGCAGATTTTTACCTACTATTTTCAGGGCATTGAACAGCCCGGCCAGGGTAACACAGGCTGTGCCCTGCTGGTCATCATGCCACACCGGGAGATGGCACTCCTGGCGCAGGCGCTCCAGGATATAGAAACATTTCGGGCTGGCAATATCCTCCAGGTTAATACCGCCAAAACTGGGTTGCAATAGCTTGACGGTATTGATTAATTCATCAGCATCTTTGGTATCCAGGCAAATGGGGAAAGCATCTACCCCTCCCAAGTACTTGAAAAGAAGGGCCTTACCTTCCATTACCGGCAGGGCAGCCTCCGGGCCGATATCTCCCAGGCCCAAAACCCGGGTCCCGTCGGTAACGATAGCTACAAAATTAGCTTTATTGGTATGCCTGTAAACCTCATCTTTATGGGCATGAATAGCCCGGCAGGGAGCCGCTACACCCGGGGTGTACCACACGGCAAAATCCTTATAATCATGAACGGCAGCCTTCAGCGTTACCTCCACCTTGCCCTGGTAAAAAGGGTGCAATCTCATGGCATCCTCAGAGGGTTTTTGTGCTTTGGCCAACAACTCGTCTTTGTTCAAGAGGTATCAACCTCCTCAATTTTTACTCTGTGGAATATTGTCTGCGGCCTTCTTCATAAAGATCATGACCGTAAGCATCATTGATCACAGTAGCGGGAAAACCATCCACTACAAGGCGGCGGATGGCCTCGGGGCCCAGTTCGGGATAGGCTACGACCTCTGATTCTTTTATGGATCTGGACAGAAGAGCACCGGCGCCTCCCGTAGCAGCAAGGTAAACTCCCCGGAAATCTTTTAACGCCTGGCGGGTGGCCTCGTCACGGCTCCCCTTACCTATTAAAGCCTTGACACCGTACCGCAGGACAGCAGGGGTATAGGCGTCCATTCTACCGCTGGTGGTAGGACCTGCGGAACCGGTAACCTGGCCGGGCTTAGCCGGGCTTGGCCCAACATAGTAGATGATCTGTCCTTTTAAATCAACCGGCCATGGCTCTCCTTTTTCCAATAGTTCTGCCAGTTTTTTATGAGCAGCGTCCCTGGCAGCATAGATGACTCCGGAAATAAGAACTTTTTGGCCGGCTTTCAGGCTCAAAACATCCTCATCTGTCAAAGGGGCTTTGATACTTTTTACCTCCATAAGGCCAGAGACCTCCTTGGCAACATTAAATGGTGCGCTCTACGTGGCGGCTGGCATGACAGTTTAGATTGACAGCGGCCGGCATGGTAGCGATATGGCAGGGGAAAACCTCCATGTGTACCGCCAGTGCCGTAAAACGGCCGCCGAATCCCTGGGGACCGATCCCCGTCCTGTTTATTCTCTCCAGTATTTCTTTTTCCAGGCCTGCGTAAAACGGATCGGGATGAGGCTGTCCCAGGGAGCGAAGCAGCGCTTTTTTGGCCAGGTGAGCAACCTTTTCAAATGTGCCTCCCAAACCCACTCCTACCACCACCGGCGGGCAGGGGTTTGCCCCGGCACGGGTGACAGCTGCCACCACAAAATCCACCAGACCTTTTACGCCCTGGGAAGGTGTGAGCATTTTAACGGCACTCATGTTCTCACTCCCACCGCCTTTGGGAGCGAGGATTAATTTAACTTTATCTCCCGGTACAATATCAATATGGATAACGGCGGGAGTGTTGTCTCCCGTATTTTCCCTTTGGAGGGGATCTTTAACGATGGATTTCCTTAAAAATCCACTTTCATACCCCTGCCGCACGCCTTCGTTAATTGCTTCGCCAAAGTTACCCCCCACAAAGTGGACATCCTGCCCCGCTTCCACGAAGATAACAGCAAAACCGGTGTCCTGGCACATGGGCACCTGTTCTTCCCTGGCAATCCTGGCATTTTCCAGCAATTGCCTAAAAACATCTTTCCCTGTAGGTGAAACTTCTTCTTCCAGACCCTTTTCCAAAGCCCTGATAACATCGTCTCCCAGAATATAGTTGGCTTCTGTACACATTTCGGCTACAGCACTGGTAAGCAAGCTGACATTCACTTCACGCACCTTATTCCCCCTTTCTCATCCATACTCTACTCTATCCAGTTGTTTCTTCAGGAGCTCTGTTACCAACTGGGGATTTGCCTGCCCCCTGGTCCGCTGCATTACCTGGCCCACCAGAAAACCAATGGTCTTTTTATTTCCCCTTGCATAATCACTTACAGCATTAGAATTTTCCTTCAGCACATCATCGATAACGGGAAGAAGCTTCTGTTCATCGCTAATCTGCGCCAAACCCTTTTCCTGAACCACCTCTTCAGGGTGTTTCCCCGTTAAAAAGGATTCTTCCAGGACTTCCTTGGCCAGCCTGCCGCTTAAAGTTCCCGTGTCCAGCAGCTTTAAGAGTCCGGAAAGGTGTACTGGAGTAAACGTTACCTGGTTTATCTCTTTACCCATGCTGTTTAAAAGCCCTAAAACGTCTCCAATTAACCAGTTAGTGACTTTCTGGGGTTGAGGATAGTGCTCCAGGGTTTCTTCAAAATAATCCGCCAGGTTTTTGGAGGAGGTGATAATCTCCGCCTGGTACGGTGAGAGCCCGTATTCCTCTATCAAGCGAAAACAGCGCTGTACAGGCAGCTCCGGAAGCTTGCTTCTGATCTCACCGATAAAGTCTTCGTTCAGCACTATGGGGGGAAGATCCGGTTCGGGGAAGTAACGGTAATCATGCTCTTCCTCCTTGCCGCGCATCTCCACCGTTATCCCTCTCTCTTCGTTCCATCTCCTGGTCTCCATGGCAACCTGGCCACCCGCCTTCAAGATTTCTTCCTGGCGGTTAACCTCGTATTCCAGCCCTCTCTGCACGGCTTTAAAGGAGTTCATATTCTTGATTTCCACTTTACGGCCCAGGGTATCCGAACCGGCCAATCTCAGTGAAATATTGGCATCACAGCGCAGGCTTCCCTCTTCCATTTTACAATCAGAAACACCGGTATACAACAAAACTTTCCGCAGCAACTCCAGGAAAAGGTGGGCCTCTTCAGGAGAACGTAAATCGGGAGCAGTTACTATTTCCACCAGGGGAACCCCGCAGCGGTTATAATCCACATAGGAGCGTGCTTCCTCAGAGCTGTGCAGGAGTTTCCCCGCATCTTCTTCCAGGTGCAGGCGCTCGATCCTGACTGTACGCACCAGACGCCCGTCTTTAACCAGGTCCAGGTATCCATCCCTGGCCAGGGGCTTGTCATACTGGGAAATCTGGTAAGCTTTGGGGAGATCGGGGTAAAAATAATTTTTCCGGTCAAATTTACTGTAACTGGAAATAGTGCAATTTAAAGCCAGGGCAGCCCTTAGGGCCAGTTCCAGGGCGTTTTTGTTGAAAACGGGCAGAGAACCCGGCAAGCCCAGGCAAACGGGGCAAACATTGGTATTGGGAGCTTCCCCGAAGCGATTGGGGCATGAACAAAATATTTTGCTTTCCGTTAGTAGTTCTACATGGGTTTCCAGTCCGATCACAACTTCATATTCAGGAGGCATCCCTTAAAACCCCCTTTGCAGGTATGCTGGGCTTGAGGCCCTTAAACCCCAGCAATTTTTCCAGGGTAAAGCAGAATTGCAGCATGCGCCCCTCATCAAAGGGGCGGCCAATCACCTGCAACCCTACCGGCAGTCCCCCGGCCAGGCCACATGGAATAGATATGGCCGGAACACCGGCCAGGTTTGCCGTTATGGTAAAAATATCACTGAGATACATGGTCAGGGGATTGTTGATCTTTTCCCCCCGCACAAAGGCGGTGGTGGGGGAAGTAGGTGTAACGATGAGGTCATAGTCCTGAAAAACCCTTTCGAAATCCTGCCTGATAAGGGTACGCACTTTAAGCGCTTTCAGGTAATAGGCATCATAATACCCGGAACTCAAAGCATATGTTCCCAGCATAATACGTCTCTTAACTTCCGGGCCAAATCCCTGGTTTCTCGTTTTCCTGTAAAGAGCAATTAAATTATCCTCTTCCGGGGCGCGAAAGCCATACTGGATGCCATCGTAACGTGCCAGGTTAGAAGAGGCTTCTGCCGTGGCAACAAGGTAATAACACGGCAAGGCATAAAGGGTATTAGGCATCGAAACCTCTTCCACTTCCACTCCAAGCTGACCGCAGTGGGCCATGGCTTCCATAACTACTTTTCTGACAGGTTCTTCGATACCTTCCTCGAAGTATTCCCGGGGAAGCCCTATTTTAAAACCTCTTACCTCCCGCCCGAGATAACCTGCGTATTTTTCTTTTTCCCTGGGTACAGATGTGGAATCCCGGGGGTCGTTTCCGGCAATAATATCCAGCACCAGGGCACAGTCCCTGACATCCTTGGTGAGCGGCCCAATCTGGTCCAGGGAAGAGGCAAAAGCGATCAGGCCGTACCTTGAAATCAACCCGTATGTGGGCTTTAAACCGACCACTCCGCACAAAGAGGCGGGCTGGCGCACGGATCCACCGGTATCTGAACCCAGAGAAAAAAAGATCTCATCGGCAGCCACCAGGGAGGCGGAACCTCCGCTGGAACCTCCCGGAACCCTGCTGATATCCCAGGGATTGCGGGTATGGTAAAAGGATGAATTTTCGGTAGAGGATCCCATGGCGAACTCGTCCATATTGGCTTTCCCCACCAGTATGGTTCCTGCCTCCTGGAGTTTTTCCGCAACATGGGCGTCATAAGGAGGACGGTACTCTTTCAGTATTTTGGAAGCACATGTGGTAGGTACTCCCCGTGTACACATATTGTCCTTCAGGGCCATGGGAATACCGGCCAGAGGTGACATTTCTTTACCCTCTGCCAGAAGTTTATCTATATTTTGGGCCTGCAGCAAAACCTTTTCGTTATCAAAAACAGTAATAAAACCCTTGATAATGTCCTCAACTTCGGAAATACGCTTTAGCACCGATTCAGTTAAATCCAGGGAGGTTACTTCCTTTTTTTGCAGCGCTGTGGCAGCTTCGTAAGCTGTCATTTCATAAAGCTCCATATGTTATTCCTCCAATGTATATTACTCGATCACAGGAGGTACTAGAAAATACCCCTTTTCTTTATCGGGCGCTTCTTCCAGGACCTTTTTCAACAGCTCTTTTTCACTGTTCCTGGCCTGATCTTCTCTTAATACATTTTTTAGCTGTTGAACATGGGTAGTTGGTTCGATATCATCCAGTTTTAATTCATTAAGGCGATGAATATATTCTAGTATGACATTAAATTGTTCCGTATAAAGGGTTTTTTCCTCCTCGGTAAGAGCCAGCCTGGCCAACGTTGTTACATGTTCCACTTCTTTTTTACTGACGTTCAATTTTCTCACCTCCCTGAGGATTAAAATAGCAGGAAAGGGAAACTCCACTGTCGAATACAACCATTGATTTCAATCCACGCCCCCGCACGGGGGGCGACCGCTTATTGAAAAAAATTTTAGGAGGATGATAAGCTATGCCTGTTCTACAAAATTTAATGGAAGAAACCGTTTTAACGGCAATACAGGATTTAGTAAACAAGCAAAACATATGTAAATGCGAGCAATGCCGCCTGGATATTGCCGCCATAGCACTGAACAACCTGCCCCCCCGTTATGTGGTCACCCCCAAAGGAGATTCCCATGCCCGGGCCGATCTCCCCGAATTGCAAAAATATGTTGACGTTATCGGTGCCGTAACTAAAGCAATCAGATTAGTTAAAGAACACCCCCGGCATAATATAAAACCTGTTAAGTAATCAGGCTCTCAAAGTCATCTTCCGTCAGAATTTTAATTCCCAGTTCCCGGGCTTTTTGTAGTTTAGAACCCGGATTTTCGCCTGCCAGAACATAATCTGTATTTTTACTGACCCTTCCGGCCACTTTTCCACCTTTTGCTTCTATGCGTTCCTTTGCCTCCTCACGGGTATAGTTGTTTAATGTACCTGTGATGACAATAGTATAACCCTTTAATGCTCCTTCCTTCGCTTCGCTTTCCAGCCCTTCATAAAAATTAACCCCGGCATTTTCCAGTTTTTTAACAATTTCTTTTGTTTCTTCCTGGTTGAAAAATTCTTTTATAGATAAAGCTATTTTAGGACCTATTTCCTCCAGGCTGGTAATTTCTTCTACAGGAGTAGCGGCAATCACCGGTAAACTCCTAAAATGAGCAGCCAGAAGTCGGGCCACCCTTTCCCCCACAAAGCGGATTCCCAGGGCAACCAGCAGTTTGTGAAGGGGGTTCTGCTTGCTCATCTGTACTGCTTCCAGGAGATTCTCCGCAGACTTTTCTCCCATACGCTCCAGCTTCACCAGATCTTCTTTGCTCAAATAATATAAATCGCCAACATCTTTTACAAGCCCGGAAGCATGTAGTTGCCGGGCCAGGGATTCTCCCAGTCCTGAAATATCCATGCCGTTCCTGGAGGCAAAATGAATTATTCTTTCTATTAATTGGGCCGGGCAAGCCGGATTTAAACACCTCCAGGCTGCCTCACCGCTTAAACGTTTCAGGTCTTTTCCACAGGAGGGACAGGAGTCCGGCATGGTAAAATCAAGTTCCCGGCCCGTTCTTTTTTCCTTTAACACCTTTACAATTTCCGGGATAACATCCCCGGCTTTGTGAATAACAACTTCATCCCCGATCATGACTTCTTTTTCCCTTAAAATATCCTCATTATGCAGGCTGGCCCGTTTAACCACAGAACCGGCCAAAAGCACAGGATCAAGGATGGCTACCGGTGTTACAGCGCCCGTACGTCCCACATTTACCTCGATAGCCTTTACACGCGTAACCTCTTCTGCTGATGAGAACTTAAAGGCAACGGCCCACCGGGGAGCTCTGCTGGTATAACCCAGTTTTTGCTGGTAAAGAAGTTCATTTACCTTGAGGACCACACCATCAATTTCGTAAGGCAGTTCCCGGCGCCTGGATTCTATGGAACGGTAAAAATCCACAACCTGCTCCAAGCCGGTTAACAAGGAAACAAGGGGATTAACCTTGAACCCCAGCTCCCTAAGGTATTGAAGCGTCTCCCAGTGGGTAACAAGAGATTTCAGGCCTGATATCCCGTTTAAGGAAAAAACAAAGATATCAAGGGGTCTCTCTGCAGTTACTTTGGGGTCCAGCTGCCGCAGAGAACCGGCAGCTGCATTGCGAGGATTGGCAAACAGGGGTAATTCCCGGGCTTCCCTCTGCATATTCAGCTTTAAGAATTCCTCCCGGGGGATAAAAACCTCACCCCTGACTTCCGCTGTAACCTTGTCCATGAGCCGCAGAGGAAGACTCCATATCGTTAAGAGGTTATGTGTAATGTCTTCTCCCGTGCTGCCGTCACCCCTGGTAGCGCCTCGTTGAAACACCCCTTCTTCATAGTACAGGGAAACGGCAAGCCCATCTATCTTGGGTTCACCTACCCAGGTAATATTTTCAAACCCCAAGTTTTTTTTCAGGCGCAGGTAAAAATCATGCAGTTCACTCTCGGAAAATATATTATCCAGGCTGAGCATGGGAACAACATGCTGTACTTGCTGGAAAGCAGGTATGGGCATGCCGCCGACACGCTTGGAAGGCGAATCGGGAGTTACCAGTTCAGGATAGAGCTTTTCCAGCTGCAGGAGCTCCTTCATTAAGAGATCAAACCCGGCATCACTTATCCGGGGCTCATCCAGGACATGGTAGTAGTAATTATGTTTTGTGATCTGCTCTCTTAATTCCTTAAGACGCTCCGCAGCTGCCTCTTTTTCCATCTGCCTCGAAACCCCTTTCTACTCTTATTATACCGTATTTTTCCGCTACCAAAACATAGAAAAGCCCTTTTTCCTACTAACCGCCACGACCCTGCAGGCCACAACAATGGATGAAAATGACCGGGTTTAGATCCCGCCATTATTCCATACGATTCGGGGACATTCCCCGACGCTTTATCAGGGGTGTGTCCCCATACCTCCTGCAGCGTTTTGCTGTTGGCGGAGTGACCTGTGAAGCGAGGAAACAAGTTCACTACGAAACGAGAGCTGGAGACGACCCATATTTACGTCCACGACACTTCAGGTCACAATAATGGATGAAAATGCCGGGTTTGTTTCCATGGGTCGTCGGAAGCTCGAGGTGAGTAGTAGAACTTGCCGAGCGAACCCGGAACTACGCCAGCAGCAAACGCTGCACTATTAATGTTTTACTGCAGCAGGTGCCTGGCAATTACCAGCCGTTGAATCTCACTGGTGCCTTCATAAATCTGGGTTATCTTGGCGTCCCTCATAAATCTTTCTACAGGATAATCGCGAATATAGCCATAACCCCCAAAAATTTGCAGGGCATTAACGGTTACCTCCATGGCTATATCAGAGGCAAAAAGTTTGGACATGGAAGATTCTTTTCCACAAGGCAGTCCCCTGTCGGCCAGGTATGCGGTCCGGTAAGTCAATAAGCGGGCCGCTTCTATTTTGGTGGCCATATCTGCCAGCATAAAAGAAATAGCCTGGAAATTACCGATAGGACGGGAAAACTGCTCTCTCGCTTTGGCATGGCTTAAAGCTTCTTCAAAGGCCCCCTGTGCTATCCCCAGGGCCTGGGCGGCAACACTGTTCCTTCCCACATCGAGGACGGACATAGCGATTTTAAATCCTTCTCCCTCCCGGCCCAGGAGGTTTTCGCGGGGAACAGGGCAGTCTTCAAAAATAAGATCACAGGCAGCAGAAGAACGAATACCCATTTTTTTCTCCTTTTTGCCGAAAGAGAAACCCGGCATGCCCTTTTCCAGGATAAAGGCGCTTATACCACCCGCTTTTTTGACCCTGTCCGTGGAGGCAAAAACAACATAGACTTCAGCGGCATCAGCATTGGTAACAAAAATTTTACGGCCGTTTAAAACATAATGATCCCCCTGCAAAACTGCGGAAGTTTGGATATTGGCCACATCGGAACCGGCGGAGGTTTCCGTCAGGCTAAAGGCTCCCAGCAATTGGCCCTCCGCCAGCGGTCTTAAAAACTTATGCTTCTGCTCGGCAGTACCGAAAGTATAAATAGGCCAACTGCAGAGGGATATGTGCACCCCCAGGGTTGCTCCCAGGGAAGCATCTACCCGGGAGATTTCTTCCAGGGCGATGATATAAGCAAGATAATCTCCGCCTGCCCCTCCGAGCTCCTCGGGCCAGAGGATTCCGGTAAGACCCAGGCCGGCCATTTTGTTGAATATTTCCCGGGAAAATTCCTCCTTTTCATCGCGCCATGCAGCGCTCGGTTTTATTTCTTTTTCGGCAAAACCGTGAACAGTTTTGCGCATCATCTCATGCTCATGGGACAGGCTGAAATCCATTAAATATCCTCCTTGTTTTAACTTCGCTCCAGGGCACGGTAGCCTATATCCCTGCGGTAGTATTTACCCTCAAAATCGATCACTTCTGCCATACTATAAGCTTTATGGCGGGCAAGCTTTAAAGAAGGATCCCAGGCGGTAAGCCCCAGTACTCTCCCGCCGGCAGTTACTGTTTTATTATCCTTAAAAGCGGTTCCGGCATGAAAAACCGCAGCATTTTTAAACTCCGGCACTTTTTCCAGTCCCCGTATTTCTTTGCCCTTTTCATAGTCCCCGGGATAGCCCCGGGAAGCCAGCACCACGCAAACAGCGGTATGGGTAGACCATTCCGGGGGAGCAACGGCACGGAGATTTCCCCTGGCTGCTTCATAGAGTAGAGGGCTGAGATCAGACTGGAGGCGGGGAAGCAGTACCTGTGCTTCCGGGTCGCCAAAACGGACGTTAAACTCCAGAACCCTGAGGTCACTGCCGGTAGTTATCATTAATCCCCCGAAAATAACTCCCCTGTAAGTTATCCCCTCTTTTTGAAAACCTCTGAGCAGTGGTTCGAAAACTTCTTTGTTCACTTTTTCCGACAACTGCTTCGTTAAAACCGGAGCAGGAGAATAAGCACCCATACCTCCTGTATTGGGACCCCGGTCTCCTTCATAAACAGCTTTATGATCCTGTACCGGCGGCAGGGGATAAAAGGTATGGCCATCAGTAATCGCAAATACGGAAACCTCTTCTCCCCGGAGAAATTCCTCAATTACAATGCTGTCACCAGCCCCGCCGAAAGCTTTTTCTTCCATAATATAACAAACGGCCTGGCTTGCTTCCCGGAAGCTTTCAGCAACGATCACACCTTTTCCGGCAGCAAGACCGTCAGCTTTAACGACTAGCGGATAGGAGGCATTTTTCAGGTAACGGTATGCTTCCCCCGGGTTCTGAAAAATTTCAAACTGTGCCGTGGGAATACCATGTTCCGCCATAAATTGTTTAGCCCAGACTTTGCTTCCTTCTAAAAAAGCACCTTCCCGGCATGGTCCAAAGATCAACTGGCCATTTTCCCGGAACAGATCCGTAATACCGGCGGCGAGCGGTGCTTCCGGTCCCACTACAGTAAGGTGAACATCTTTCTCCCGGGCGAAATTCTGAAGTTTTTCAATTTCCTCCGCCTTTATGGGAATACATTCCGCCAGAGAGGCAATACCGGCATTGCCCGGGGCGCAAAAAATCTTTTCCACTTCAGGGCTCTGTGACAGCTTCCAGACAAGGGCATGTTCCCTGCCGCCGCCACCCACTACCAGAACGCGCATACATGATCCCCCCTAGTGTTTAAAGTAGCGCTTCCCCGTAAACAGCATGGCAATATGATATTTTTCACATGTCTCAATGGCTTCTTCATCACGGTTTGATCCACCCGGCTGAATAACAGCTGTTACTCCCTCCACGGCAGCTAGTTCCACCCCGTCTTTAAAGGGGAAGAAAGCGTCGGAAGCCATAACACTTCCTTTAATATTTTCACCGGCCTGGTTTACGGCGATCTTAACCGAGCCCACCCGGCTCATCTGCCCGGCACCGATGCCCAGTGTTTGCTGCCTCTTGGCTATGACAATAGCGTTGGATTTTACGTGTTTAACAACCTTCAAAGCGAAAATGAGGTCTTTGGTTTCCTGTTCTGTGGGTTTCCGGCTGGTGACGTTGCGCCATTGCCCGGAATTATAAACTTCCTTGAGATCGTCCTGTAAGAGAAGGCCGCCGCTGACCTTTTTAAAATCAAGCCCTGTTTTCTGGTTCTCCCGGGAATCAAGGGGGATTTCCAGTAAACGTACATCCTTCTTGCGGGAAAAGACCTCCAGGGCCTCACTGGAGAAAGAAGGTGCGGCAACAACCTCTAAAAAGATTTTGGACATCATCAGGGCTGTTTCCCGGTCGACCTCCCTGTTTAGGGTAACTATGCCGCCAAAAATGGAGACGGGATCGGCATCATGGGCTTTGCGGCAGGCATCCAAAAGGCTATCGGCAGAACCTACGCCGCAGGGGTTGGTATGTTTTACGGCCACGGCAGTAGGATCCTCAAATTCCCTGAGCAGTTCCCAGGCCGCGTTTAGGTCATTTATGTTGTTAAAAGAAAGCTCCTTGCCCTGAAGCTGCCTGGCGGCGGCTACAGAACTTTTTTCCGGCAGGGGGTCCCGGTAAAAAGAGGCCCTTTGATGGGGATTCTCTCCATAACGCAAATCCTGAACCTTTACAAAGGGCAGGGCAAACATAGAAGGAAATAGCGTCTCATCTTCCCTCAAGCCCCGCAAATAATTGCTGATAATACTGTCATAATAAGCGGTATGCGTAAAAGCCTCTACAGCAAGATTATAACGCCTGGAGAGAGACAGGTCTCCCTGAGTACGCAATTCTTCAACAATGATGCTGTAATTGGCCGGTTCCACAACGATAATCACATCCCTGTAGTTTTTGGCAGCAGACCTTACCATGGTGGGGCCCCCGATGTCAATATTTTCAATAGCCTCCTCCAGAGTAACGTTACCTTTGGCCACAACTTCCGGGAAAGGATAAAGGTTGACCGCGACCAGATCAATAGTTTCAATACCATGCTCCTGCATTTGCTGGAGATGAAGAGAAGAATCCCTGCGCCCCAGAATTCCGCCGTGTACCAGGGGATGGAGAGTTTTCAGGCGCCCCTCTAAAATTTCCGGAAAACCTGTAAGCCGGCTGATATCTTTAACCTTAACCCCCGCTTCCCTCAGGGTTTTGGCCGTGCCCCCCGTTGAGACTATTTCCCAGCCCATGGCTTCAAGTTCCTGGGCAAAAAGTACCACTCCCGTTTTGTCAGAAACACTGATAAGAGCTTTTCTAACCTCCATTTCTCAAACATCTTCTCCCTTCTAGTCTTAATTTACCCTGGATAAAAAGCTGTATGGCCCTGGGGTAAAGGCGGTGTTCGACCCGGTGGATGCGCTCCTGCAAAGATTCTACCGTATCATCGTCGTAAACAGGAACAACCTCCTGGAGAATAACCGGACCCGTATCCAGACCTTCATCGACGAAATGAACCGTACAGCCGCTCACTTTCACCCCATAATCCAGGGCCTGCTTAACACCTTCCAACCCGGGGAAGGACGGTAACAGTGAAGGATGTATATTCATTATCTTACCCCGGAACTTGTTAATAATAACAGGAGATACCAGGCGCATGTATCCTGCCAGAATGACCAGATCAATTTCTCTTGCTTCCAGCAGGGCAGCAAGAGCTTCATTAAAAGCCTTTCTCCCGGAAAAATCTTTTGCATTTATGTAGATGGCTTCAATATTATGACGCCTGGCCCTTTCCAGGGCATAAGCTTCCTCCACATCACTAATCACGGTCTTTACACGGCCATCGACTTCCCCCCTGTCCACAGCATCAATAATGGCCTGTAAATTGCTCCCATAACCTGAAGCCAGTACAGCGAGGTTCATTTTATCCACACCTCCCTTAAGATAAAATAGGAGCAGCACCAACCTTCGCCACCTAATTTTCAAGCTAGAATTTGCACACCGGCCTCGTCTTCCGTTTTTTCTGCAATGAGACCTATTTCCCAGGCCCTGCCTCCGTTGCTTTTAATCTGCTCCAATACCGGCACCGACATTTCCGGTGAAATTACCAGAACCATACCGATTCCCATATTGAAAGTACGAAACATTTCTTTTTCGTTTATACGACCATATTCCTGAATAAGGGAAAAAACAGGAGGGATTTCCCAGCATTTTTTGCTGATGACCGCTTTTACCTCTGACGGGAAAATACGGGGAAGGTTAAGTTCCAGGCCGCCGCCGGTAATATGGGCCAGGCCCTTGATCTCATATTTACGTAAAAGCGAGATAACCAGTGGAACATAAATAGTTGTCGGTTTGAGCA
Source organism: Dethiobacter sp. (assembly GCA_003605065.1). Classification (GTDB taxonomy): domain Bacteria; phylum Bacillota; class Dethiobacteria; order DTU022; family UBA8154; genus UBA9862. The sequence goes on from QZJM01000047.1 coordinate 52,712, forward strand.
GCTCTTCCCCGAGGGAACAACCCAGCCGGGGCAAAAAAAGGTCCAGGCTCAGGCCGGCATGTTCCAGGAGAACTTTCCTTACCAGGGAAAACCCGTTGCTGTGAAGCCCGTTAGAGGCGATACCAATAAGAACATCTCCGGGAACAATATTATTGCCCGTAACAATTTTTTCCTTCTCGGCAATACCTACAGCAAAGCCAGCCAGATCGTATTCACCGGGGGGATAAAAACCGGGCATCTCCGCTGTTTCACCGCCCAGCAGGGCACAGCCGGCCTGACGGCACCCCTCCACTACCCCGCTGATTATCTCTGTAACCCTGGCCACATCAAGTTTCCCCACAGCCAGGTAATCCAGAAAAAAAAGGGGCTCGGCGCCCTGGACAACCAGATCGTTTACACACATGGCCACGGCATCTATACCTACGGTATCATGTCTTTCCAGCATGAAGGCAATTTTTAATTTTGTGCCCACACCATCTGTAGCAGCAGCAAAAACGGGTTCCTTAAACGAACGCAGATCGGGACGGAAAAGACCGGCAAAACCGCCGATATCCATTAACACTTCCGGGCGAAAAGTGGTGCGAACCATTTCTCTGATATTCTCCACCATCTTCTCGCCCGCATCGATGTCAACCCCTGCTTTTTTATAATCAAAACTTTCCACAGTCATGGAACACTCCTTAAATAGGATATTCACCGGAAAAACAGGCCAGGCAAAAGTCTTCCGGCGGTAGTCCCACCGAATCCAGCATCCCCTGAATGCTCAGGTACCCCAGGGAAGTAGCACCGATTTCCTGGCGAATTTCCTCAATTTTCCGCTTTGATCCCACCAGTTCTTCGTGGGTCTGCATGTCTATACCGTAATAACAGGGTGAAATTATGGCCGAGGAACTGATACGCATGTGAACTTCCTTGGCCCCCGCTTTAAAAAACATATTTACCAGCTTCTTACTTGTCGTCCCCCTGACGATGGAGTCATCCACAACGACAACCCTTTTACCTTCCACCACTTTTTTTACAGGGTTCAACTTCAACTGTACCCCGATATTACGGATCTCCTGCCTGGGTTGAATAAAGGTTCGCCCGATATAACGGTTTTTAATCAGCCCCATCTCGTAAGGAAGGCCTATTTCTTCTGCAAAACCCGAGGCGGCCGTCAGGCTTGAGTCTGGAACACCTGTAACGATATCCGCCGCTACGGGGTGCTCCCGGGCCAGCAGGCGCCCAAGCTTCTTACGTACAAGATGAACATTCTCCCCGTTGATATTACTATCAGGCCTGGCAAAATAAATAAATTCAAAAATACAAAGGGCGGAGCGGTGGGAGGGCAGGATCTGGGTGCTCTTTATTCCTTCCCTGGTGATTACCACCATTTCCCCCGGATTAATATCCCTGATCATTTCCGCGCCGATGGTATCAAAAGCACAGGTCTCCGAGGCCAGGACATAGTGATCATTCAACCGCCCCAGGGAAAGAGGCCTTATCCCGTAAGGATCGCGCAGACCCACGAGCTTGTCTTCCGTCAGGAAAAGAAAAGTATATGCTCCATGAAGATATGGCAGAACACCCTTCAGGGAAGATTCCAGGTCGTTGTAACCGTAGCGGGCGATAAGATGGGTTATGAGCTCACTATCGGTCGTAGTTTGAAAAATAGAACCTTCTTTTTCCAGCCTGTCCCTCAGTTCTGCAGCATTTACCAGGTTACCGTTATGGGCTACTGCCAGGCTGCCATGGCGATAACGGATTAAAAGCGGCTGTGCGTTTTCCGGGCGTGTGCCGCCGGTAGTGGAGTAACGTACATGCCCGATAGCAGCCACAGCAGGAATATCTTCCAAATCCCTGAGATGGGGAAAGACTTCGGAAACGAGTCCCGGACCTTTTTTTAAGTGGATATTATCTCCATCACTCAGGGCAATCCCTGCACTTTCCTGGCCACGGTGCTGCAGGGCATAAAGGGCGTAGTTCGTCAAGCGCAATAAATCCTGTCCCGGGGCGTATATGCCGAATACTCCACAGGCCTCTTCCATTTTGTCTTTTCGGAGAGAATTGTTTTTCCGCCGCCTGCGGGAAGTTGATGCAGATGACATGGAGCACATCCCTTCTAAGGTGTCAAGTATTTTTCCTGCAGTTAATCCGCTTTTTGCAGCCTTTTAAGCACTTCCTGATAGGCTTCTGTTACTCCTCCCAAATCCCGGCGAAAACGGTCCTTATCCATTTTTTTCCCGGAAACTGCATCCCAAAAGCGGCATGTATCCGGTGAGATTTCGTCTCCGAGAAGAATTTCACCTTTATGACGGCCAAACTCCAGTTTAAAATCAACAAGGACAATATTTTTTGTCAGCAAAAAGTTCTTTAAGATCTCATTAGACCTCAGGGCCATTTTCTCTATCTCGGCCATTTCCTGGGGAGAGGCCAGATCCAGGGCATAGACATGGTAATGATTAAGCATGGGATCATGCAGTTCGTCATTCTTCAAGTTAAGCTCCAGGACTGTTTTGTTCAGAATCGTCCCTTCTTCCACTCCCAACCTTTTAGAAAGGCTGCCGGCGACAATATTACGAACAATAACTTCTACCGGGATAATCTCCAGGTTTTTCACGAGCATTTCACGGTCACTTAAATTTTTTACAAAATGAGTACTTATACCATTCTTTTCTAAAAGCTCAAAAAAAATAGCAGCGATTTTGTTATTCAGAACACCCTTATTATCCAGGTTTTCTTTTTTTAATCCGTCAAAAGCAGTGGCCGTATCTTTATACTCTACAATCAGGTAATCAGGATCGGGTGTACCATAAATTTTTTTGGCTTTTCCCTCATAGAGAAATTCTTTTTTCCCCATACCTTTACCCCTCTCCGTTTTATTACTGTATTAAACCAAGTCTGCGGAATATATAGGAAACAAAACGCAAATTTTTTCTGGTGTCAAAGCAGGCTTTAATCTCTTCCGGAGTAAGCAGGGAAATTACTTCCCGGTCATTTTCCAGCAGCTGACGGAAGGGCAGCTGTTCCTCCCAGGAGCGCATGGCATACTTTTGGACCAGGTCGTAAGCTTTTTCCCGGGACATTCCTTTTTCCACCAGGGCCAGGAGGACACTCTGGGAATAGACTAATCCTCCCGTTTTCTCCAGGTTGGCCAGCATATTACGGGGATAAACATGCAAATTCCTGATAATGCGGTTCATCTGGTAAAGCATGTAATCAATTAGGATAGAGGAATCGGGCAGGATTACCCTCTCCGCAGAGGAATGGGAAATATCACGCTCATGCCAGAGAGGAATATTTTCCAGGGCAACTTGGGCATTGGCCCTGACTATCCGGGACAAACCGCTGATTTGCTCACTGGAAACAGGGTTGCGTTTGTGAGGCATAGCAGAAGACCCTTTCTGACCCTGGTAAAAAGGTTCCTCCAGCTCACGGATTTCAGTTTTTTGCAGTCCCCTTATTTCCACAGCAAACTTGTCCAGGGAAGAAGCCAGAAGAGCCAGGACGGTGAGAAACTCCGCATGCAAATCCCGCTGCAGGATCTGGGTAGATATGGGAGCAGGCTTTAGCCCCAGCCGCTGGCAGACAGCTTCTTCCACCCAGGGATCAAGGTGTGCGTAGGTACCCACTGCTCCTGAGATTTTTCCACAGGAAATAGTCTCCTCCGCCCTTTTCAGCCTCTCCCGGTGCCGCCTGAGCTCATCCCACCACAGGGCAAATTTTAAGCCCAGGGTGATGGGCTCGGCATGAACCCCGTGGGTCCGTCCGATCATGACCGTATCCTGGTGCTTCAATGCCTGCTCTTTTAAAGTTTCGGCAAGATTAGCAAGGCCTTCATCTATCAGGCCGATGGCTTCCTTCAACAGCAGGGAAAGGGCCGTATCCACGATATCATAGGAAGTAAGCCCGTAGTGGAAATAACGGGACTCCTCCCCCAGGCTTTCCGCAACACAACGGGTAAAAGCCACAACATCATGACGGGTTGTTTCCTCAATTTCTAAAATCCTCTCCACAGAAAAACTCGCTTTTTGCTCGATCGCTTCGGCGGCCTCCCTGGGGATAATTCCTTTTTGCGCCAGGGCGTAACAAACAGCTATCTCGATCTCCAGGAATTTTTTAAACCTGTTTTCCAGCGTCCAGATACGGCCCATTTCAGGTCTCGAATATCTTTCTATCAACTTTAAAACCTCCTTGAGAAGCCTAAGAGAAGAACCTGATTCTTACAGGAAAACAGCGGCTTAAGATGCAAAACACGACTCCCCCCCACCAATCATTATACCTCTTTTTCTTTCAGATAAGCAAGGTAACCTATTTCTTCCATCCTTGCCGCTTTATTTTCCACCATCTCCCGCTGCTTTTCTTTAAAAGATTTATATTGCTGGCGCAAAGAGCTATCTTTGGCTCCAAGGATTTGCACGGCGAGAAGTCCGGCATTCCTGGCGCCATTAATTGCCACGGTAGCCACTGGCACACCCGGGGGCATCTGCACAATGGAATACAAAGAGTCAATACCGCCCAGGGAGGCTGTTTGCACCGGCACCCCAATAACAGGCAGCTCTGAAAGAGAAGCCACCATGCCGGGCAGGTGAGCAGCCCCACCAGCGCCGGCAATAATTACCTGCAGCCCCCGCGGTGAAGCTTCCCGTGCGTAACTGAAAAGCCTTTCAGGCGTCCGGTGGGCGGAGACGACCGTCAGCTCAAAAGGAACGTTGAACTCTTCCAGAACAACGGCAGCCTGACGCATTACAACTAAATCTGAATCACTGCCCATAATAATGCCAACCAGTGGTAACAGGGAGATCATTCTGACTTTTCTCCTCCTTTTTCAGCTACTACCCGCAGGTGCTGCTCAATCCGTGCTGCGATCTGCAGTGCATTCTCCAGTTGAAGGGCTGTTACGGTTACATGGCCCATTTTACGCTTCGGGACTGTGAAATGCTTACCATAAAAGTGCAGGTGGACACCGGGCAGGGACAAGGCAGGGAAGCACCCTTCCAGGACAGCAGGTCCGTTATAACCCTTTTCACCCAGCAGGTTTATCATCACCGCCGCACTGCGCAGCGATGCATCCCCCAGCGGCAGCCCGCAGGCAGCCCTGATGTGCTGCTCAAACTGTGAAGTTACACAGGCCTCGATCGTATAATGCCCTGAGTTATGGGGGCGGGGTGCTACTTCATTTACTAAAACATCCCCCTCCGGTGTAACAAACATTTCCACGCAGAAAACCCCCACCCCTAAAAAAAGGGAGATAACCGCTTCAGCTACAGACTGGGCCCGATTTACAACAGCTTCAGGGACCCTGGCGGGGACAATGCTGCGCCGCAGGATATTGTCATCGTGTTCATTTTCACTAAGGGGATAAATCTTAACTTCGCCAAACCGGCTGCGGGCAACTACTACGGAAACCTCACAGCTGAAACAAATAAATTTTTCTGCCATCACTTCAGAACCCCGTAGGGAGTTAAAGCCAACCTCCATGGCCTCCGGATCCTCAACCAGAAAGTTTCCCTTTCCATCGTAACCACCACTGCGAGCTTTCAACATTAAGGGGTAGCCAAACTTTGCAGCCGCTTCTTTTACCTGGTCAGGGCTGGAAACAGGCTGAAAAGGTGGAACCGGGATTCCAGCCGCCGCCATTGTCTCCTTCTGCAGCAGTTTATCCTGGATAACCTGCAGTATCTTCGGTGCTGGAAATACTAAACAACCCTGCTCTTCCAGGGATAGAAGGGCTGCAGTATTGATGTGCTCAAATTCATAGATAATTACATCTGCTTCTGCTGCCAGTGAACGTATTGCTCCACCATCATTGAAAGCAGCTACAACCTGGCGATCTGCCACCTGCGCTGCAGGAGAACGCGCCGTGGGATCGAGGACAGTTACGTAGAATCCGAATTGTTTGGCAGCCACCGTCATCATTTTACCCAGCTGGCCTCCACCCACAATAGCAATACGATAAGGATGTAGAAGAGAAATCCGGTCAAGCATTATTCAATACCCTTTTCTAAAATTATTCCCATTCAATCGTTGATGGCGGCTTGGAGGTCAGGTCATAAACAAAGCGGTTAACCTGGGGAATCTCATTCACCAACCTGCTGGAAATAGTCCCCAGGACTTCATAAGTTATGGGGTACCAGTCAGCCGTCATGCCATCCTGGCTTGTCACGGCGCGCAGCACCACGGTATGAGCGTAGGTCCGGCGATCACCCTTCACACCGACACTTAAAATATTCGGCAGAACAGCAAAAACCTGCCATATTTTCCGGTAAAGGCCGGCCTTTTTGATTTCTTCCACAATAATATGATCGGCTTCCCTGAGAATAGCAAGTTTTTCAGGAGTAACCTCACCTAAGATGCGTACAGCCAGGCCCGGACCGGGGAAAGGATGCCTCCAGACAATTTCTTCAGGCAGCCCCAGCTCTTCTGCCACTTTACGAGCCTCGTCCTTAAAAAGATATTTGAGGGGTTCAATTAAAGCAAGCTGCATATCTTCGGGCAGCCCACCCACATTGTGATGGGACTTGATTACCGCAGCAGTAGCTGTTCCGCTTTCAATCACATCGGGATAAAGAGTGCCCTGAACCAAAAAATCAATATCTCCCAGTTTTTCCGCTTCCCGTTCAAAAACACGGATGAAGTGGTTGCCGATTATTTTTCTCTTTTCTTCCGGATCGGTAACGCCCTTAAGAAGATTAAGGAGTTCTTCCGCCGCATCCACACCGATAACTTGCATGTTAAATTTGCCTTGAAAAGTAGAAAGAACCTGTTCTCTTTCCCCTTTACGCAGCAGCCCATGATCCACAAAAATGCAGGTCAACCTGGAGCCGATGGCTTTATGAACAAGCATGGCAGCTACAGAAGAGTCAACTCCGCCGCTTAAGCCGCACACTGCTTTGCCGTGGGGACCGACTTTCTCCTCAATTTCCCTGATACTGTTTTCTACAAAATTTTCCATGGTCCATTCTCCGGAAAAGCGGCAAACTCTAAATAAAAAATTGCTGAGGATCAACTGCCCCTGAGGAGTATGGATAACCTCCGGGTGGAACTGCAAGCCGTAAAGTTTTGTGGTGCTGTCAGCCATGGCAGCAACAGGAGTGTTTGTACTTTCAGCAATGGTTCTAAAGCCGGGAGGAACTTTGGTGACTTGATCCCCATGGCTCATCCAGGCATCAATGCTTTTCCCCAGGCCTTTAAAAAGGTCCGCTTCTTCCTGGACAGATAAATAAGTTCTGCCATACTCCTGGTTGTGGGCACCAATCACTTCACCCCCTAAGTCCCTGGCCATAAGCTGCATACCGTAACAGATTCCCAGAACAGGAATGCCCATCCGGTAAAAGCGGGGATCACATTGGGGAGCCCCCGGCTCGTAGACACTGGCCGATCCTCCGGAAAAAATAAGAGCAGAAGGCCTTGATGCAGCCAGTTCCTCAAAGGAGACATTGTAGGGTATAATTTCACAGTATACTTTCAGTTCCCGTACCCTGCGGGCAATCAACTGCGTATATTGTCCGCCAAAGTCCAAAATAATTACCTTTTCCTGTATTCCCATCCTATTTTCTCCTATCTGCAAAAGTTACGACTTTTCTTATTCGTCAAGGCTTTACTTTTTTCCTGCTGTCAGCCATTAATTGAAAAAAAACCGGGAGAAAACTCCCGGTTCTATCTTCTTGCTTTTCTTACATGGGAGGCATTCCGCCCATACCGCCCATGTCGGGGAATTTCTTATTATCCTCCGGCTTTTCGGCAACCACCGCTTCAGTAGTCAGGAACAACGAAGCGATACTGGCAGCATTCTGGATAGCTGAACGCACCACCTTGGCGGGATCGACAATGCCGGCTTCCATCATATTAACGTAGACATTGGTAAGAGCATTATAACCCATACCCTTTTCCATAGCCTTGACTTTTTCTACAACGATGGAACCTTCTTCTCCGGCATTCTCGGCAATCTGACGCAGGGGTTCTTCCAGGGAACGGCGGACAATTTGTACTCCTACCGCATCATCTCCCTCCAGCTGCAAGTCAGTAAGGGCTTCGATAGCGTTAAGGTAAGCCACACCACCACCGGGGACAATTCCTTCTTCAACAGCAGCCCTGGTGGCCGAAAGTGCATCTTCAATGCGCAGCTTTCTTTCCTTCATTTCCGTCTCCGTAGCAGCACCCACTTCGATCACGGCTACTCCGCCAGCCAGCTTAGCCAGGCGCTCCTGGAGTTTTTCCCGGTCGAAATCCGAGGTTGTGTCTTCTATCTGTACACGGATCTGGTTAATACGCTTTTTAATATCCTCAGTCGAACCGGCGCCATCGACGACAACCGTTTCGTCCTTACTGACCCTTACCTGGCGGGCACGGCCCAGCATTTCTACATCAACGTTCTTCATATCAAGCCCCAGATCTTCTGATATGACCTCGCCGCCTGTTAAAATGGCTATGTCCTGTAACATGGCCTTACGGCGATCACCAAAGCCGGGAGCTTTGACGGCCACACAGATAAAGGTTCCGCGGATTTTATTCACTACCAGCGTAGCGAGCGCTTCGCCCTCTACATCTTCGGCAATGAGCAGCAGCTGTTTCCCTCTCTGCACGATTTTCTCCAGTAAGGGTAGTATGTCGTGGATATTGCTGATTTTGCGGTCTGTAAGCATGATCATGGGGTCTTCCAGCACCGCTTCCATTTTTTCCGTATCCGTTACCATATAAGGAGAAATATAACCCCTGTCGAACTGCATACCTTCCACTACTTTTAAGTCAGTAAGGAAACCTTTGGATTCCTCAACAGTAATGACGCCGTCTTTCCCTACTTTTTCCATAGCATCGGCAATGAGGTTGCCAATGGCTTCGTTATCAGCAGAAATTGAGGCAACCTGAGAAATAGCCTCCCTGCTTTCCACAGGCTTGCTCTGATTCTTAATATGTTCTAATACTTGCTGAACCGCTTTGTCAATACCCCTCTTCATCAGCATGGGGTTG
>QZJM01000005.1 GCA_003605065.1 Dethiobacter sp.
CAAAGAGCTATTTGTTAATTTATTGTAATAATGGTATTTCATGCTATTTTGCTAACTCTCACTTTAAAAAGCATCCTGGGGACTTTCTGAAAGTACTTAGCTATAAAGTGTACTTCGTCTTCGTAGAAATATTTTCCTGCTTTCCTGATAAAAAAATTCTATATATTCAGAGATTCCCAGGCAGCCTTTGCGGCGGACTGTTCTGCCTCCTTCTTGCTTTTTCCCCCACCCCTGCCTATTTCTTTGTTTTCTAACTTAACCACCGCCTCAAAAGTCCTGTCATGAGGTGGCCCAAATTCTGCAGTTATCTGATAAACAGGGTGTTTTCCCAACCTGGACTGGCATGACTCCTGCAGCATGGTTTTATAATCCAGTAAAGGTATATCCCCGCGTTCTACTGCTTCCAGAACCGGCTTGAAAAGCTCAATTATCAAGGAACTGGCCATCAGGTAATTCAGATCTAAAAAAAGAGCACCGATAAGCGCTTCCAGGGCATCAGCAAGTACTGACATTTTTTCTGAACCGCCGCTTAAAAGTTCCCCTTTCCCTAATTTTAGATATAGGCCAAGGTTTATGCTTTGGGCGATTTGTGCCAGACATTTTTCGTTTACAACATTATGGCGCATTAAAGTCAGTTTTCCCTCCGGATGACCAGGAAAAGCTTTAAAAAAATATTCAGAAATTACAAGTTCTAAGACTGCATCTCCTAGAAACTCCAGTCGTTCGTTACTGCGTAAGCCTTCTGTCTCGTAAGCATAGGACGAATGAGTCAATGCCTCCTGATAAAGTGCCTCGTTTTGTACCGGCCATTGAAGATGCTCCAATAGTTTGATAGTTTCTTTATGGGATAGCGTTAACTGTTCCTCCCTTCCTGCTCGTTTTTTCTAACAACAAGACAGGCATTCGTACCCCCGAAGCCAAAAGAGTTGGACATAGCCACTTTAATTTCCTTTGTTATTACTTTATTAGGCACATAAAACAAATCACAATCAGGGTCCTCATACTCATAGTTAATAGTTGGAGGAACAATACTATACTGCATACTTAGCAGAGTGGCAACCATTTCTACTCCTCCGGCAGCGCCCAGCAAGTGCCCGAGCATTGATTTGGTAGAGCTGATAGGCACACGGTAGGCATGTTCGTTAAAAAGCCTTTTAATAGCCAGAGTTTCAATTTTATCGTTATATTCAGTAGAAGTCCCATGAGCATTAATATAGTCCACATCTGCCGGCGAAAGACCGGCGTTTTTTAAAGCCCTTTCCATACAAAGGTAGGCCCCCTGTCCTTCCGGATCAGGAGCTGTTACATGGTAACCGTCACCGGACATGCCATAGCCGACAATTTCTCCGTAAATAAAGGCTTTTCTTTTCAGGGCATGTTCCATCGTTTCCAAAACTAGAATACCGGCACCTTCTCCCATAACAAACCCGTCACGTTTCTGGTCAAAAGGCCGGGAAGCTTTTTCGGGCATTTCGTTACAGGTAGACATGGCCCGGGCTGCACAGAAACCGGCAAAAGCTATGAAGGTTACAGGAGCTTCGGCTCCTCCGGCAATCATAACATCTGCTTCCCCTCTTTGCAAAATACGAAAAGCTTCACCGATAGCATGAGTCCCGCTGGCACAGGCAGTTACAGTAGTTGAATTGGGACCTTTAAGGCCGTATACTATGGAAATATAGCCGGAGGCCATATTGGCAATAAGCATAGGAACCAGAAAAGGACTTATACGGCGGGGTCCTTTTTCAAGTAGAATTTTAAATTGTTTCTCTATGGTATCCAGGCCTCCAATGCCGGAACCAACAATTACACCTATCTTTTCTTTATCTTCATTCTCCAGATCCAGCGCTGCATCTTCTATAGCCATTTTCGCCGCTGCTTGAGCAAATTGGGTAAAGCGATCCGTTTTTTTCACATCTCGCTTTTCCATGAAGCATTGAGGATCGAAATCATCGATTACCGCCGCAATATAGGTGGGAAAATCACGAAAACGGTCAATAACTTTAACACCGCTTTTTCCTTTTTTCAGGTTTTCCCAGTATGCTTCTTTTCCGATACCAATAGGGGTAACAACACCGATTCCTGTAACAACCACTTTTTTATCCACTCGCTTCACCTCTCTTAGCAGAACATCTCTATACTAAATTTGAAGCCCCGCTAAAGAAGCAGGGCTTCTTTATGTCTTATCCTGTCAATCCTTAGATGTTCTGTTCTATGTAACTAATTATGTCGGCAACAGTTTTAATGTTCTCAACCGCTTCATCAGCGATCTCCAGGTCAAATTCTTCCTCAAGAGCCATGACCAGTTCTACCACGTCCAGTGAATCGGCATCGATATCTTCAAAGGTAGTTTCCAGGGTTATCTTGTCTTCATCTATATCCAGTTGTTCTGCAATCAGGGATCTGACCTTTTCAAAAATATCCAACTAAATTCACCTCCCTCCAGCACCCGTCAGGTTTCAAATTACAAAGAAAGTCCTCCATCGAGCATTATTACTGAGCCAGTTATATAGTTCGCGCCCTCAGCCAAAAATAAAACTGCTTCCGCCACTTCCTCAGGTCTCCCGAACCTTTCCAGAGCGATGCGGGGTAGGACTATTTCTTTTAATTGCTGTGGCAAATTTTCCGTCATATCCGTTTCGATAAAACCTGGAGCAACGACATTAACTGTAATCCCTCTTTTACCCAGTTCTTTGGCCAGAGATTTGGTAAAAGCGATAACTCCGGCTTTCGCAGCTGCATAATTGGCCTGCCCGCTGTTTCCAACCACACCGGCAATAGAAGCAATATTAATTATTTTACCGCCGCTTTTTTGTTTTAAAAAGGGCCTTAAAACAGCCTTACAACAGTTAAAAACCCCTTTAAGATTGGTATCCATAACCACCTCCCAATCTTCGGTTTTCATTAAAGCTAGAATGTTATCCCTGCGTACGCCTGCATTATTTATAAGTATATCAATTCTGCCAAAATGATCAAGGGTGGCTTTAACCATTTTTTCACATTCCTGTAATTGTGTTACGTCTGCCTTGTAGAGCAAGCCTTCTGCACCGAGTTCTCTGACTTCCTGCAAAACACCCTCAGCAGCGTCCTCCCGCCTCTGGAAATTGATAACCACTGCTGCTCCGGTTCTGGCTAAAGCAAGGACAATCTCCCGCCCTATTCCTCTGGACCCCCCTGTTACCAAAGCTACCTTTCCCTTTAGAGTCAAGTTTGCACCTCCTCCATGATTTTCAACAGCCTGTAAAGTGTCAGCTTGTCTTCAACATGGATGGCCTGGACATCCTTATTAATCTTTTTCATAAATCCCGTAAGTACCCGACCGGGTCCGGTTTCAATAAACAAATCATACCCGTCATGGAGTAAAAGGTTCATGGAATCATCCCAAAAAACAGGGCTGTATGACTGTTTCACCAGCGATTCTCTGATGTCCTCCGGATCACTTAAATAACTGGCACTTGCATTTGCTACAAAGGGAAAAGCGGGTGCTTTCAACGGTATATTTTTTAGAAGAGAAACCATTTTTTCTTTAACAGGTAACAACAACCTGCAGTGAAAAGGTACGCTTACGGAAAGCATTATAGCCCTGGCTTTTTTCCCCCTGGCCAACCTGCATACTTCTTCTAACGCTTCTTTATGACCGGCAATTACTATTTGTTCAGGACAGTTATAATTTACCGGTTCAACGTGACCAAAAGACAGACTTTTTTCACACAAAAAACTAACTTCATCAGGCCCCAGGCCCAGAATTGCAGCCATCCCCCCTTCTCCCAAGGGAACAATCTCCTGCATAAATTGTGCCCTTTTTTGCACCAGAACAAGGGCATCACTGAAACCCAGCACTCCGGCACATACCAATGCACTGTACTCTCCCAGGCTTAGCCCTGCCACAGCATCCGGATTTATACCCTCTTCCCGCAAAACTGAAAGGATAGCTGTACTGGTCATTAAAACCGCAGGCTGGGTTATCTCCGTCTTCCTGAGTTCATTATCATCTCCCTGGAAAACTACCTGGCTTAATTTATAGCCTAGTGTTTCATCAGCCTCCAGAAATATAGACCTGGCGCTGGGATAGCTATCTGCCAAATCCTTGCCCATTCCCACGTACTGCGCACCCTGGCCAGGAAAAAGGAAAGCACATTTTGTCATAAATACCCTCCTAATTTACCACTTTAAAACAGCAGCACCCCAGGTAAGCCCCGCGCCAAACGACACCAGCGCAATCAGGTCGCCAGCTTTAAATTTTCCTTCCTCCACCGCTTCATCAAGTACCACAGGAATAGAAGCCGAAGACATATTACCATAACGGTTGATATTAATCAGAACCTGTTCTGGTTTTAAACCCATCTTTTTATAAGCCAAGTTAATAATACGTTCGTTAGCCTGGTGCGGTACCAGGTAATCCAATTCACCGGATGTTTTTCCACACATTTCCAGCACCTGCAGCGTAGAGTCAATCATAACTGTTACGGCAAATTTAAAAACCTCCGGGCCGTTCATTTTTATGAAGTGCATCCTCTCTTCAACAGTCCGCAAAGTTGCCGGGTAACGGGTACCCCCGGCGGGAATATAAAGTAAGCCTGCTTTAGTACCGTCTGAAAACATCTTGCTGGCCAGTATCCCACGGTCACCTTCTACCTTTCCCATCACCACAGCTCCGGCACCATCACCGAAAAGGACACAGGTATTCCGATCCTGCCAATCCACAATAGGAGAAAGAATATCAGCTCCTATAAGAAGAACATTTTTGGCAGTTCCGTTTTTAATATACTGCTCCGCCACACTTAAACCATAAAGAAAACCGGTACATCCTGCCACAAGATCAAAAGCAGCAGCGGTATAGGCATTAAGCCTGGCCTGAACCAGGCAAGCCGTAGAAGGCAAGGTCTGGTCCGGCGTTACCGTGGCCACAATGAGCAAATCGATATCTTCGGGCCTTAAATTGGCTCTTTCCAAAGCTATACGAGAAGCCGTTACCGAAAGTTCAGAGTTAGTTTCATCATTAGTTATTACCCGTCTTTCTTCGATACCTGTCCTGGCCCTGATCCACTGATCGCTGGTTTCCACAATCTCTTCCAGATCAAAATTTGTGATACGGCTTACAGGCAGTGCTCTTCCTGTGGAAATAATACCGACTGCATTTCCAGATCCCAAAGTGTTCCTCCTTTCGACTAGGTGTCCTGCTTTAAGGCTTCCTCAATCTTTTGATTGGTATTTTTACTGATAAAGGGATAAACCTGCTTTAATATGGCCTGCATTATGGCTCTTTCCCTGGAGGAGCCATGACATTTAAAGCAAACACCCTTTACCCCGATTAACAATCCCCCGCCATGTTCTGATTCATCCAGACTGGAGCGTACTTTTTGAAAAACAGGAAGAAGCATGGTAGAGGCCAGCCGCGCTTTAAAATCCTTTTTAATTTCTCGTTTTAAATAAGCAAAAATATCCCTGGACATTCCCTCGATGGTTTTTAATAATACATTGCCCACAAAGCCATCACATACAAGCACATCGGTTGTGCTTTGGAAAAGTTCTTTCGCTTCTACGTTACCAACAAAGTTAGTAAGATAGCTCTTAAATAATTGATAGGCACTTTTAACCTGGGCATTGCCCTTATTTTCTTCACTGCCAATATTTAAAAGAGCAATCCGGGGGTTTTCTTTTCCCAGCATTTCCCGGGCATATATTTTCCCCATCATGGCATACTGCAATAAATGCTCGGGCTTAGCATCCATATTTGCTCCGATATCCAGCAATACGGTTCCTTTCCCTTCGAATGTGGGTATTACCGTAAGCAGCGCAGGACGTTTGATTCCGCTGATTCTTTCTAGAAAAAGCAGCCCCCCGCCCATAAGGGCACCAGTATTACCGGCACTTATTACAGCATCGGCTTCACCTTGACGAACCAGGTGCATAGCGGTTATCATGGAGGACTTTTTCTTGGAACGTATAGCCAGACCCGGGTCTTCATCATTACTGATTACTTCTTCCGCATTTATAATTTTAATCCGGGGGGAACTTACTTCTGTACCCATACTTTTATTTATTGCTTCGCGGGAGCCGACCAGTAAAATTTCCAGGTCTTCGGCCCTGTTAACAGCAGAAATTACCCCTTTTACTATTTCTGCCGGTGCATAATCACCCCCCATTGCATCTACAGCCACACGCATCACATTCCACATCTCCCTTTAAAACAAAAATTACATTAAATAAAATAAACCCCGGGTAAACTGCCGGAGCAGAACCCAGGTATACAAAAAAGCACCCTATTTGACAACTTCTTTCCCTTTGTAATACCCGCAATGGGGACAAATTCGATGGGGCAATTTAACTTCGTGGCACTGCGGACACTTAGAAAATCCAGGCATAACCAATTTCCAGTTGGCTCTCCTTTTGTCTCTTCTTGTCTTGGATGTTCTTCTTTTAGGTACTGCCAAGAACAAACACCTCCTTCCGCAAATTCCATTTTAACATCTCTTTAAGCAGCGGTACTTTCCGGCCCTTTTTATACTATAATTATGAGTATATAATAACCTTTATCCATCAAAATAATAATGCCTGTTTCATACCTTTACAAATTTCCCCTCATCTTCTCCAGAACATCCCAGCGGGGATTAACACTTTCCTGTACACATTGGCATTGTTCCCTGTTTTTGTTAACCCCACAGACAGGGCAAAGGCCCTGGCAATCGTTCTGGCATAGAATTTTCAGGGGTTGAGACATAAAAAATGATTGGCGAAAATATTCGGTTAAATCGAGCAACTCTCCTTTAAAAACAAACTTTTCACCTTTTTCCAGCTCCAATCCTCTGTCAAATTCTTTCATTTCAGCAGGACCTTTCAAATGAATAAATTCTTCATAAAAGTTTTCTTTTAAGCGGTAGGTAGATTTTTCCAGGCAACGGCTGCATCCTCCCTCCAAATCTACCTGCCACTCCCCTTTTACCAGTACCCGGTTCGCTGTATAAGCGGCCTGAAGCTTGACATCCAGTACGGCATTTTTGCCATTGTTAATCTCCAGTTTAATGGAACCATTAAAAGGGAAAAACTTACCTTCTTCCTTTTTCAGATCGGAGATATAAAGCCTCATTTTACCATCCCTCCGAAACTAAGCCTAATTATATATGAGGGTTAACTTTTTTGTCAAGAATTAACGTTACGGCAAAATTTAAAAGACCTCCAGCCGGAGGTCTTCGGGATTTCCAGATCTGGACAATATCTCAAGCCAGGCGTCCTCTTCTTTTGATCTCCGCCGAAATCTCCTCGTCAGTCAGGCCGTGAGCATTAATAACCGGGACTGCCGCGCTGATATTTTGCATGCCCAAAAAATTTACATCAGTTCCTGAAACCACTATGGCCGTAATCCCCTCTCCTTCCCGGTTGATAGCTTTATCATCAAGGTCGACAACTCTCATACCTTCGTCGAGTAAAAATTCTTTGAGGTGGGAAAGGGTGGGACTTACTGCGACTTTAATCATAGAAGCATGCACTCCTCTTTTTCTTTTATCTTTCCCCACCTGATAATTAATATGTGGAAATAAGTTTTTCAGTACGTAACACCATCCACTCCATCCGGCTTTTTATCACTAAAGGAAACAATGATCCGGTTTGGAACGCAGACAATACTCTGGTAGTTACGGCTTATCCATCCTGTATGAGAGCAAATTCCCCGGGGGCAGAGTTCATGGCTTATGGGAAGCATGCGTACTCTCCCTCCGCTGATTTCCAGAACAGCAAGATGTTCTTTATTTTCTCCAAAGGGGAAACTGACAGTCTGCTCCGTTTCATCGTTAAAAGAAAGTTCCATGATAAACTCGTTATTAACATGTACGCTAATATACTTTTGCTCTACTGCGGCATCAAGCTGGAAATTTAACAGAAAAACCACCAGGCTCACAGCGAGAACAAAAGTAATAAAAAATTTATCGTAACCAGTCAGTTTAATTTTCATTAAAACCACATCCTGTTAAAATAAGTTTATTACATCTATTCCCTAACTATTATATCACAGCCGGCAACCCCTTTAAAATTTAATTATATTGATAATTGAGACACTTTCTATTATAATATAAATAAAATTATACTTGCCTGAAACACGAAAGTAAACTTAAAGCGCTCTAAAAAAAACAAAAAAGGAGGTAGTAATCATTGAACCTGAAACTTTTATCCGATTATCTGGAAAAAGCAGCATTAACATCACCCCATAAAGAAGCTATTGTATACCAGGATAAACGAATTTCTTACGGGGAGTTCCTGGCTGCCGCACAAAATTTAGCCAAATCTTTTCTGAAACTGGGAATAAAAAAAGGCGACAGAATAGCCGTGTTATTACCTAACTCCCCGGAGTATCTTTATACGTACATGGCTTCTTCCATGGTAGGAGCCGTCCTGGTAGGCATTAATCCCCTGTATAAAGGCCCGGAAATAGCTTACATCTTAAGTAATTGCCAACCCAAGGCCATAGTTATGATTGAAGAGCATCGCCAGGTAAATTACCAAAAAATCATCAGCGAATACATTTTCCCGGGAATTATTCCATTGTTAATTATTCAAAAAACGAAGGGCAACAAGCTGTTACGCAGGGCGCATATCTTTGAGGATCTGCTTACCCGGGATCACGGCATTAATGATGAAGAACTGCTGGCAAGAAAAAAAATAATCTCAGCTGATGACAGTGTTCTGGTTATTTATACCTCGGGAACAACGGGTAAATCCAAGGGGGCAGTTTTAACACATAAAAATATAATTTCCACAATTAGTTCAGAGGTGGAGGAATGGCAGCTTTCCCCGGAAGACAGGATCATGCTTCACCTGCATATGAGCCATATCGGAGGTGCAGCGGAACTTTCCATTGCCGGCTTGATGGCAGGGGCTGCCCTTATTGTTATGGACCACTTTAATCCGGTAGAAGCGCTCAAGCTCATTCAAAAAGAGAAGATTACCTTCCTGGGTCAGGTTCCTACCATGTTTACCATGATGTTTAGCGTTTCTGATTTTGATGAATACGATCTCTCCAGCATACGCATGTGTGCTGTGGCCGGAGCACCAACACCGCATGACATATTGAAAAAAATGTTCGAGGTGGGGAAAGGAATCGTAAGAACAGCCTATGGCCTCGCGGAGACATCAGGTCTGGTAACCTATTCCTCCCTTGATGACTCCCTGGAGAAATTAATAGAAACTGTAGGAAAACCCGCTCCCGGTTTTTCTATAAAAATTGTCAATGACCTTCGCCAGGAGGTCTCTCCGGGTGAAATAGGAGAAGTAGCCATAAAAGGAGATGGCGTGTTAAAAGAATATTATGAGTTACCCGCCGAGACGGAAAAAGTTATCGACAAAGAAGGGTGGTTCTATACCGGTGACATCGGTACGCTGGATAGCGACGGTTACCTGAGGCTGAAAGGCCGGAAGAAAGACATGATTATAACCGGTGGCTATACTGTCTTTCCCCAGGAAATCGAAGATAAGTTGATGAGGCATCCCCAAATTCAACTGGCAGCTGTCTGCGGTGTCCCCAATCCTATGCTGGGTGAAACAGGAAGGGCCTATATAGTAACTAGAGACGGGAACACTCTTAAACAAGCGGAGATTATTTCCTTTCTGGAAACACAGCTTGCCGAATTTAAAATCCCCAATCAATATGTTTTCAGGCCATCCCTGCCCCTGACGCTTACCGGTAAAGTGGAAAAAAGAATCCTGCAAGAGGAAATAGCCAACGAAGGCTAAAATGTACGTTATCTATCATTACCGCAATAGTATTGTAAAAACTTATCTATTTCTTTTCAGTAATATTCCGTCAAGGACACCTGCTCCAAAGGTAATAGCCGGCGGATTTGTCATACGCCGCCGGCTATTATTTTTTAAAGAAATTTACAGGTTAACCATTTTTATATAGTAAGCTTATAAGTAGCACTGCCAAGGGCCACAAGGTTGTTTTCACAGTAGATGCGGGCCTGGCCAAAAGCCACTGTTCCCCGCCGGTGTATTATTTCCCCTTCTGCCCTGACTACTCCCCCTGTTATGGTTCTGAAATAATTAATCTTTAATTCCATGGTGGCAATTCCTTTGACCTCTTCCTTGCTCAGCAAAGCACATCCCAAAGCAGCATCAACCAGGGAAGAAATTACTCCTCCATGCAGAGTCCCCATGGGATTTACCAGCCTCCCGTCCCAGGAGAGAATCAGCCAGGAGCGGGGATATACCGCTTCATCGATTTTTATCCCCAGCAATTCCAGAAAAGGTGAACCTGATAATTTTTTGTGTTTATCCATACTTTGTCACTTAACTATCAAGACAGAACTTTTAACACAATGAGCCACTCTGTTGCTTACGCTGCCGAGCAACAGTTCTTTGATGCCTCCCAAGCCCCTGTTGCCCACAACAACAAGATCATACCCGCCTTCATCGGCAACATGGCAAATAACTTCTCCAGGATGACCTACCTTTAAGATTGTACTTACTTCCAGGCCGTTTTCCCTGAAAATGCTTTCTGTTTTCTCTAAAATTTCTTTGGCCGCCTTTTCTGCTCCTTCCTTCAGATTTTGCCGTACCATCACCAGGTGTTCTGAGGATAAACCGTCATGGTCCTGAAAGAGAGGGACTTCATGGGCAACGGAGAGGACAGTAACCTCGGCCTTCATGGCTTGAACTAGCTGGATTGTTTTATCCACAGCTCTAAAAGAACTTTTGGATCCGTCTGTTGCTACCAGCACTTTGTACATAATAACCCTCCCAAATTAAAGATTTGAATATTCGATTACATTCTTCTTTTTACTTAAAAATCCTTCCAGTTTAAAGCTTGTTCAAAAAAAATGAACGGTTAGCCTCTACTTGTTTTATAAAATTCCCTGCAAGCTTTTCAAGCCTTCTTTAAAAACATTAAAATCTATTTTTTTTATATTACTGGTATTTTATCATCAGCCACTGGTTCTCCTCTTTACCCCTTTTAACGAGAAGAAAAGCACCCTGCAAACGTTCCCCCCGCAGTACAGCTTTAATTTTTCCCGGCTTTTTTTCCAATAAAGCGTATAAACCCCTGTCCCAGATAATTCCTTTACCCGCCCCATAATTTCCTTCAGGAATTACTCCCTGGAAGTTCATGTATTCCAGAGGATGATCTTCCACTTCTACAGCCAGGCGGCGTTCCCCCTTTTCCCGGGGGGGACCCTTTGGTAAAGCCCAGCTTTTTAAAACTCCATCCATCTCCAGGCGAAAATCCCAATGGAGCCTGCGGGCATGGTGCTCCTGAACAACAAAACGCCCCTGTTCCCCGGGAGGGAAATCTCCACTCCTCACCGTTTTGGGTTTCGGCTCTGGTGATTGAGAAAAGTTTCTTTTTTTTGTATACCCTTTTAATTTTCCCATGCAAAAACATCCCTTTATTCTTGACTCCCCATAGCAATACTAATATACCACCGGGGGAATATATTAAACCCCGGGCAAAGAATATTTTTAAAAGATCTGTTCAACACCTTCAAAGTAAGTTAAAATACTCCTATGTAACAGGAAAGGAGCAGGTCTCTAAAAATGATCTTCAGAAGAGCCAGGATGTCTGATGTGGACAGCATGGCAGCTTTAATAAATTCCTACGCCCAAAAAGGCCTCATGCTTCATCGCACTGTTCCATCCCTTTATCAGAGAATCAGGGATTATACTATTATTGAAAAAGACGGGTTGATTATTGGAGTAGGGGGCCTGCACATTTTATGGAAGGATCTGGCAGAAATATGTTCGGTGGCAATCCATTCCCAGTATATAAACAACGGGCTGGGACTGGCCCTTGTGGATAAACTGCTCCAGGAAAGCAGGGAACTGGGAACAGAAAAAGTTTTCACGCTGACTTACCAGCCCGGCTTTTTCGAGAAATGCGGCTTTATGAGAATTGATAAAGAAAGCTTACCGCAAAAAGTGTGGACGGAATGTGTTAACTGCCCCAAATTTCCCAACTGCGATGAAGTTGCTTTAATAAAAAAAGCGATTTAATGAAAAGCGAAGCGAAGGATTAAAAGCCACCCTGTGCATAGATAACAGCATCCTAAAGCGCAAATATCGGGGGCCTTCACCAGAAAAACGGTAAAGGCCCTGTCTTAGTCATTTTTTAAAAGAAGGATTAAAAATCTTTTTTTCCCTTGGAAATGACCTGCGCCTTGATCTTTTTCCGGCAATGGGGACATCTTAAATATTTCCACCCTCCCCTGGTCACTCCCTGAAGGCTTAAAAAATCTCCTAAAGGTGAAATGTGAAAAATATGACCGCAGTCAGAACAGCGATAGGAAAAACAACGCGCATGCCATCTGACCAGCAAGATAAGCCCAATTATGGCCAGCAGCATCCAGAGAATAACACCGGTGCTCTTTAAAGGTAATAAGAAATGCCCCCCAGCTACAAGCAAAATAATATAAACAAGTACATAGAAAAAAGTTTTTAACCACTTTAGAGCCGGTTTTCCATCAATCACCTTTGATCCTTCCTTTCCCTTAGAAATTAACAATAAGTATTCTGCAGTAATTTTTAAATTATTTATCTATTATAGCATACTTGCCCTTTTAAAATAATATCTATGAACAGTAAAAAAAGAACTATTTCTATTAATTTTCAGAAGTTTCCCTCTATCTTAATGACAAAAATTTAATGGTGGCAGCGGATGCAAAAGGAAGAATGTGCGGATTTATGCTGGGTTATATCAGGGAAGGAGAGTTTGGGTCCGGGGCGGAGTCAGGATAGATTGAAATACTGGGTGTTGATCCTGATTTTCAGAGTCAGGGGATAGGTAAACAGATGGCGGAAGCTTTTGCAAAACAACTGTCAAAAATGGGTGTCAATAAGGCTTTTACTCTTGTTAACTGGAAGGATACAAATCTTATTCCCTATTTTGCTTCCCTGGGTTTTATAAGGGCCGACTTCCTGGCACTGCAGTTAGACGTATAAAAAAATTTTAAAAGCAAAGGACAATACTTTAAAAACTGTCATAAAGTGGTTGGGGCTTTCCCCAACCACTTTTATTATTATCATAGGGCTGCTAATGGTTATTTATAAATTTGTTTATAGCGCCTGTACGTTTGTTCTACCCTTAAAACAAAAAGACGTGTTTCGGCAAAAGGAATATTTTCCAGTCTGTCTCTACTGCCATCCCATAATCCGTTTTGCAGCCACCTGCGTACATGGCCCCTTCCCCCGTTGTAAGCTGCCAGGGCAACACAGGTATTACCGTCAAACTGGCGGTAAAGATCTCGTAAATACCACGTACCAATCATAATATTTATCTGGGGATCATAAAGCTGATCTTCTGTAAAATCCTCCAGCCCGATTTGCTCCGCCACCCAGAAGCCCGTTTCAGGCATTATCTGCATCAATCCCCTGGCCCCTTTGAATGATTCAGCTTCTTTATTAAAGCTGCTTTCCACCCATACAACCGCTGCAACCAGCAGGGGTTCAAGCTCATTTTTATGCGCCTCCATGGCAATAATGTCGCGATAGTGAAAAGGGTAAACAAAACGTAATATGTAATTAGCCTGGGTAATAAACAGATACAGGAACAATAAAAAAACAACCAGGTAAATTATCCTGCCTAAAAGTGCTATTTTCAAGAATAAAACCCACCCCTTAATTACAAATTGCTCTTAATTTTTCCCATAACAAATTCACCTGATTTTCCAGGAACTCTTTTGTACCGTCATTGTAAATAACAAAATCTGCTGCACTTATCTTAACCTGAAGGTCCTGCTGGGAGTTGATGCGATTAAGGGCTTCCTCCCTTGATAATCCGTCTCTTTCCATAAGCCTTTTAATTTGATTTTCAGCCCGTGAAGCTACCACTACAATGAAATCAACGGAATCCTGTTCTCCGGCCTCAAAAAGAAGCGGAATATCCCAGATTTGAATTTTCTGCGGGTAATGCTCTTCCAACTCCCTGCTTTTAACATTAAACATTTCCATCACACGGGGGTGAACAATCTTATTTAATTTTTGAAGAGCGTGCTTATCATTAAAAACAAGGTTTGCAATTTTCCGGCGATCCAGATTGCCATCAACAGTTAAAACTTCCCGTCCCAGCCATGCCACTATTTCCTCCCAGGCCGGTTCCCCCGGTTTTACCGTTTCCCTGGCTATTTGATCCGCATCAATTAACAAGGCTCCTTTATGAGCCAATATTTGTGCTACCATAGTTTTTCCGCAAGCTATCCCCCCGGTTAGACCTACCTTAAGCAATGTTTCATCTCCTTTTTCCCCACACAGTCCAAATCAAAGTATATTAAATATGCCCAATAAAATCAACAGTCCTCCGGCCAGAAAGTGAGCGGGAAATAAGGATATTTTCTCCCGGGAAAGGTGCCCCCAGAAAAGGCCCAGGCTTATTAAAAAGAATTTGCTAACCCCAACCATTAAAGAGGTTACCCAGGGATTAAAGCCAGTCAGGGCCACGCCGATTCCTGCACCAAAAGCGTCGCTGGCCAGGGCCAGGCCCAGAAAGAATGCTTCTTTGGAGTTTATACTTCCCGAATTATCCAGGTCAGCCTCCTGCGGCTCCATGAGAATCTTTTTAAAGAAGTACAAAAAACCGGTCCTGGAACAATTTTTTTTCTCTCCGACTTCTTCTGTGATAAGTATTTCTGACCTATTACACTTGTTTGTATGTAACATTTCCTTATCTTTACCCAGCTCCTGCCCTACCACCCAGCATCCCAGGCATATTAATATCCCCCCTCCCAGAAGACGGGAGAAATCCCAGGAGACACACTGGCCAAGGGTCCAGCCTAAAAACATAGCCACAGCCATGGTAAAGGCTGAAGAAAGCGAAATAATAAGCAAAGACAGCAGGGGAATCCTCAGATTACGGGCTCCATAAGAAAACCCTGCTCCGAAACCGTCAAAACTTACAGCAATACAAAGTAACAACAATTGGACCAAGAACACCGTCATACCTCCAGTGGAAAGTTACAGTATATTATGGAAGTAACGGTGCTTTTGGTGCCTGTCTAAATACAAATGACCCCATCACGGCTGCTATTAGAAGCTCATGTTAATTCTCGTTATCATACTGGCAATAGGGGCAGAAATACGTTCCCCGGCCCGCAATAACTTTACGCTCTATAGTACCGCCGCATCTCAGGCAGGCCTCGCCTCCTCTCCGGTAAACCTTAAGCCTGTTTTGAAATTCCCCCTGGAATCCCCTGAGATCCCGGTAATCGGAAAAGCTGGTACCCCTGAAAGCAATTCCTTCCTGTAAAATACTACAAACGGCTTCAAACAGGCGTTTTTTTTCCTGAGCGCTAAGGCTTCCTGTTTTCCTGGCCGGATGTATTTCAGCTCTGAACAAAGCTTCATCAGTATATATATTCCCCATCCCGACGAAATTGTTTTGATCAAGAAGAAAAGCCTTAATTTTGCCGTTAGGTTTTTTTTCCATAATCCCCAGGAAAGATTCCAAATCAAAATCATCCTCCAGGGGATCGGGGCCCGAGCGAAAAGGCACCGACTTGCAAAGTTCTTTTTCCTCCCAGAGCCTAAAAGTAGCAAATTTGCGTATATCCTGGAAATGAAGCTGGGCGTTCCCGCTTAAATAAAAAATAACACCGGTGTATTTACCCGGTTTAACAGTAGCAGGATAAAAAAAGAACCGGCCTGTCATGCGCAAATGAACTTCCAGGACATTATTCCCGCTCAGGAAGAAAAGGATATATTTGCCTCTCCTTTTGACCTGTTGAATAACCCTGCCGCAGATCCGACCGGCAAATTCCTGAGGAGTTACACCCCCGAGCATCCTCTCAAAGAAAAATTCCAGGCCCATAATTTTTTTACCCGTTACACAAAGCCTTAAATCACGAACAATACATTCCACTTCCGGCAATTCCGGCAAAAATACCTAACCTCCTTCAAGAGGATCTAAATGATACCAATCCCGGCCAACCTTCAGGTCAACTTTCAAACGAACAGCAAGGGGAAGGACCCCTTCCATCAAGCTTTTAACCCGGGCGGCAACTTCATGGAGTTCTTCCGAAGGCAGTTCAAAAATCAGTTCATCGTGGACCTGCAGGAGCATGGCAGCCTTAAAGGCCTTCTCTTCCAGATCCCTCTCTATGGAAATCATGGCAGCCTTAATTATATCAGCAGCAGATCCCTGAATGGGTGTATTACGGGCGATACGCTCGGCAAAACTCCGCCGGGAAAAATTGGAATGGTTAATGTCCGGCAAATAGCGCCTTCTACTCATGACAGTTGTTACATAACCCTTTTCCCTGGCCATTTTTATACATTCGTCCACATATTTTTTTACTCCGGGATAACGATTAAAATAATTCTCTATATATTTCCTCGCTTCAGCCCTGGCAATCTGCAGGTCCTGAGAGAGTCCGTAATCACTGATACCGTAAATTATTCCAAAATTAACAGCCTTGGCCCTGTTACGCATTAAAGGCGTAACTTCTTCCAGGGAAACATTAAAGACCTCGGCAGCTGTCCGGGCATGAACGTCCTGATCTTTATGGAAAGCATCGACTAAGTTGGGGTCCCGGGAGAGATGAGCCATAATACGCAGTTCAATCTGGGAATAATCAGCAGATAACAGCAAATTACCCTCCCTTGAAGGAGTAAATGCCTGCCGTAAACGCCTGCCTTCTTCCAGTCTGATGGGTATATTTTGCAGATTGGGGTCCTTGCTGCTGAGCCTTCCGGTTGCCGTTACAGCCTGATTAAAGGTAGTATGAATTTTACCGGTTTTAGGATTAATCAGAGGCCGTAATCCTTCCAGGTAGGTAGTTTTTAGTTTGACTACCGTGCGATACTCCATTATTTTGGCAGCTGCAGGATGATAAGCCGATAACTCCTGCAATACCCGGGCATCAGTCGAATATCCCGTTTTAATACGGCGAACTACAGGAAGTTTTAATTTTTCAAAAAGAATGTAGCTCAACTGCCGGGGTGAATTGAGATTAAATTCTTCTCCGGCCAGTTCCATGATTTCTTTCCCCAGTAAAGCCGTGCTTTCATCCATTTCTGCAGCCAGTTTATCCCAGATATCCTCACGGATTTTGATTCCCCTCAGTTCCATTTTGGCCAGAACCCAAACCAGGGGCAGTTCCAGTTTAAAGAAAAGATCCTTCAGCTGCCTCGCTTCCAAACTCTTTAAAAGTGTTTCCTCCAGATCAAAAAGATGACGAGTACAAATGCTGAGAAAAAGGGCTTTTTGCCTGCGTATTTCCTCTTCCGGCAGGCCTTTTTCCGGCTCAGGAACGGGTAAACCCAGGTACTCCTCGTACATGACTGAAAGGTGATAGGCGGGACGATCCGCTTCAATTAAATAAGCTGCCAGCAGGGTATCAAAAACAGAGCAATTAAGTTTAATACCATTTTCCTCCAGGTGCCTGACCAAAGGCTTAAGATCATGCGTGACCAGGCTTTTCCCCGGTGTTTCAAAAACCTGCTTCATTACTTCAAAGATCTGGGCAGGCTGAAGCACTCCGCTGTTAAAGGAGATATAAAAGACTTCCCCCCCTTTCACCGCACAGGCTATTCCTGTTATCACAGAATTTTTTTCACGTGTAAAACTTGTATCCAAAAGGAGAGAAAATTCCCGGGAATTTTGTAAACTGCTTTCCAGCTTTTCCAGGCCTTTTGCATTATCCAGGAATAAAATTCCTGCCTCCCCCTGCTTGTCACCAGTTTCGGGCACAGAAAGTTCTTCTTTTCCCGGGGGAAGTTCACCGGGAAAGAGGGTAAATTGTTTCAAAAGTTGAGAAGCATCCCCCCCGGCCGATTCCCTATCGTCTCTTTTTTTATAAACTGAAAGTTCCGGAATTTTGTCCAGGAGATTGTTAAATTCCAGTTCCTTAAATATCTTAAACAGGGATTCCCAGTCCGCTTTCTTATAGCGGCACTCCTCCAGGTGCAGGTTTACAGGAACATCGTTTTTTATCGTTGCCAGATCCTTGCTGAGTAAAGCCTGCCCGGCATAAATTGATAGATTTTCCCCTACTTTACCTGGGATATCATTACTATGTCCGAGAACCTGCTCCAGTGTGCCGTATTCTTTTAGAAGCTGCAGGGCCCTTTTTTCACCGATACCGGGCACCCCCGGAATGTTATCGGAGCTGTCACCTTTCAAAGCCTTAAAATCCACCCATTGACGGGGGAGAAGGCCGTAGTTTTCCTGCATTTTCTCCATGCTGAATTCCTCCAACTGGGTTATACCCTTCCGCGTAATTAGAATCTTTACCCTGGAAGAAAGCAGCTGGAAAGCATCAGCATCAGCTGTAACAATAAAGGGAACAAGGCCGGCTTTCTCTCCCTGTACAGCAAACGTACCGATAAGGTCATCCGCCTCATAACCCTCCACCTCGGAAATAGCGATATTAAAAGCTTTCAGGATTTCTTTAATCAGCGGCATTTGCTCTTTCATCTCTTCCGGGGTTTTCTCCCGGGTAGCCTTATAATCACTGTAGGACCGGTGGCGGAATGTGGGCGCCGGATAATCAAAGGTTGCCACAAAATAATCCGGAGACTCATCTTTTAACAAGCGGAGCAGCATATTGGTAAAACCAAGAATGGCATTTACATGCAAACCTTTTTTTGTTTTTAACCCCAGCGGCAGGGCAAAAAAAGCCCTGTAGGCCAGGCTGTGGCCATCCAGGATTAAAAACTTGCCTCCGCTTTTCCCCTCTTCCATTCTTAAACCTCCGCTACAAACTAGGGAGCAGGATTTTTCCTGCTCCCCGTCAAACGTTCCTTTTCCTAGACAATTGTTTTAATCAGGTTAACCATTTCAATGGCTCCAAGAGCCGCATCCCATCCCTTGTTTCCCGCTTTTGTGCCGGCCCTTTCAATCGCCTGTTCGAGAGAATCACTGGTAATTATACCGAACATTACCGGTATTTCAGTTTCCAATCCTACCAGGGCGATACCTTTGGCTACTTCCGAAGCAACATATTCAAAATGCGGGGTATCCCCCCTGATTACGGCGCCAAGGCAGACAACGGCATCATAACGTCCACTTTTAGCCATTTTTTTTGCTATAAGAGGAATCTCAAAAGAACCCGGAACCCATAACACCTCAATATCTTCTTCTACCGCCCCATGTCTTTTCAATACATCCAGTGCCCCGGTAAGGAGTTTGCTGGAAATAAATTCATTAAAACGACTTACCACGAGGCCAAAACGAAAACCTTTAGCGTTAAGATGTCCTTCCAGATGTTTAACCAATATTTCTCACCGCCCCTTAGTTCTATTTTTTAGCTTCGACCGTCAAAAAGTGTCCGAGCTTATCCTTTTTGGTCTTCAAATAATAGCTGTTATAAATACCGGGAACCACTTCGATGGAAACACGCTCCATAACGGTAAGACCATAACCTTCCAGACCTTTAATTTTCCTGGGGTTATTGGTAAGAAGGCGCATTTTACCGACTCCTAAATCAACCAGTATCTGTGCACCCAGACCATAATCACGAAGATCGGCAGCAAAACCTAACTCCTCGTTTGCTTCTACCGTATCCCTGCCACAGTCCTGTAGTTGATAGGCTTTTATTTTATTTAACAAGCCGATACCACGGCCTTCCTGGCGCATGTATACCAGGACACCGCAGCCTTCTTCGCTAATCTGCTTGAGAGCCTGCGCAAGCTGCTTGCCGCAATCACAGCGCAAAGAACCCAGGACGTCACCGGTGAGACATTCAGAGTGAACTCTTACCAGAACCGGCTTGTCCTTGTCTATTTCTCCCTTGACCAAGGCCAGGTGAGTCTCCTGGTCTACTGAATTATCATAAGCTATGAGTTTAAAGTCCCCGAAAGCCGTAGGCAAGATGGCCTCTGCCGCACGCCAGACCAGTTTTTCCTTTTTCATGCGGTAATGGATCAGGTCTGCAATAGTAATAATCTTCATTTCATGCTTTTTAACAAATTCCATTAATTCCGGAACCCGCGCCATAGTACCATTTTCGTTCATAATCTCACAGATAACACCAGCCGGATAGAGACCGGCCAACTTGGCCAGATCAATAGCTGCTTCAGTATGACCGGTTCGGCGCAGGATCCCTCCCTCTTTGGCTCTCAGGGGGAAAATATGGCCGGGCTTTGTAAAATCAGCAGGCTTTGCTTCCGGATCGATTAACTTCTTTACGGTAATGGCCCTCTCAAAAGCGGAAATTCCCGTGGAAGTTCCCCTGGCATCAACTGAAACCGTAAAAGCAGTTTCATGACTATCAGTGCTATGGGAAACCATGGGCGGCAAGTCCAGTTCGTCGATGCGCTGTGCTGTAAGAGGGGCACAGATCAACCCACGTCCAAAACGTGCCATAAAATTAATCGCCTCCGGGGTAACCATTTCGGCAGACATAACTAAATCGCCCTCATTTTCCCGATCTTCGTCGTCGACTACCACAATTATTTTTCCTTTTTTAAAATCTTCAATGGCCTCTTCGATAGTATTAAATCGCTGCTGCAAAAACATCTCCACCCTTCTCTTTCACCATAAACAACCTTTTATTCTAAAGAAAACCTTTATTTTTTAAGAGGGTATATGTTATACCCTCTTCTTCTTTCGTTATAACATCGTCTCCATTATGGCCTGCCGGCAGGTTATTTTTTTCATTCGTGTTTAAAAAAAACTTTTCGATATATTTAGCAAGCATATCCGCTTCCAGATTTACTTTATCGCCAGGCTTTTTATAACCCAGGGTACTGAATTTTGCTGTATGCGGGATAAGGGAAACACTAAAAGAACTATTGTCCACATCGACAACGGTAAGGCTTATGCCATCTACAGCTATGGAGCCCTTCTCCACAACATAGCGTATGACCTGGTGTGGAGCGCTTATACGTTTAACCTGAGCGTTACCCTCTCTTTTTTCCGTTAAAATTGTCCCTGTGCCGTCGATATGACCACTTACAAAATGCCCACCCAGGCGCCCTCCTACTGGTAAAGCCCTCTCTAAATTTACCTTATCCCCACTTTTAAGTTCATGCAGGTTGGTCTTGCGCAGGGTTTCAGGCATTACATCGGCACAAAAAGCAGTAGAAGAAATGCTGGACACTGTCAGGCATACGCCGTTAACAGCAATGCTGTCCCCCTCTTTTAGATTCTCCATTACTTTTTTCCCTTTTATTACTAAGGCAATACTATCTTTAGCACGTTGCTGACCGGATATCTCTCCCAATTCTTCCACTATCCCTGTAAACAACCTTTTCCCTCCTCATAGGGTAACCGATAATCAGCAGGTCATTATCCAGTTGTTTCATTTCCATGCTTTCAACTGCCCAGGATTCTTCAAGCTCATTAATTCCGGCCCCCTCCAGAGGAGTAGGAGCATTCTTCCCGCCTAAAAGAAAAGGTGCTATAAAGAAATAAATCTTATCTATAATGTTTTCATTCAGCAGGGAATAATTCAGAGTTCCTCCTCCTTCAACGAGGAGGATACTTATTTCATTTGCTCCAAGTGCCAGCATTAACTCGTGCAGGTCTACCTGGCCCTCTTTTGAAGGCAGGGTTAACACTTCCACCCCTGAAGATCTCAGTGCTTCCAGTTTATCCGGAGAAGCAAGCTCCGTGACAGCCAGGATCGTCTTCGTTTCCAGTGCGGTTTTAACAATCCTGCTATCCAGGGGCAACCTGCCCTTGCTATCGACAATAACCCTTACAGGATTAGGGCCTTTTCCTACATCCAGACGAGCCGTAAGCTGGGGGTCATCCTGTAATACGGTATTAATGCCCACCATTATCCCGTCAGACATAGAGCGAAGCCGGTGCACAAATTTTCGGGACTTTTCACCGCTAATCCAGCGGGACTTACCCGTACTTGTAGCAATTTTACCGTCCAGGGTCATGGCAGCTTTAACTACCACAAAAGGCTTTTTAGTCGTGATATATTTAAAAAAAACTTCATTCAAACGCCTGGCTTTATCTTCCAAAACACCAATTTTTACTTTTATACCTGCTTCCTGAAGCTTGCGGACACCTCGCCCCGAAACCAACGGGTTAGGATCAATTGTAGAGATAACTACCTTGCGGATTCCGGACCGAATAATTGCATCTGTACACGGCGGTGTCCTACCGTGATGGCAACAAGGTTCCAGATTTGTATACAATGTGGCTGCCCGGGCTTTTTCACCTGCTTCCTGCAAAGCGATAATCTCCGCATGCCGGTCTCCCGCTTTTTTGTGGAAGCCCGTACCGACAACCTCCCCGCCTTTGACCACAACTGCTCCTACCATAGGGTTGGGGTTGGTTTTCCCCCAGCCCTGACGGGCAAGATCCAGAGCCATCCACATATATCGTTCGTCTGAATCCATCTGGCTTTCATCACCTCGTTATAATCTTTGGATTAAATTTAATTATACCATAAAGCCCCGTTTTCTTAAACATACTTTTCCCTTACCGGCAGCATCTTAATAGCTTTAATAATTTTCTCCGGCTCCGGTGCGTTAAATAGAGCAGAGCCGGCAACAAGTATATCTGCCCCCGCCTTAACCGCCTGGGCCGCAGTGTTCTCATTAATACCGCCATCAACCTGTATTTCAAAAAATAGGTTCCGCTTTCTTTTTTCCTCTGCCAGAGCTTTAATTTTCGGTAAAACCCCGGGAATAAAATCCTGGCCGCCAAAACCGGGATCTACAGACATAATTAAGACCAGGTCCAGGTCCTGGAGAATATACTCCAGGAAGGTGAGAGGTGTGGCTGGATTTAAGGCCACTCCGGCTTTACAACCCAGTTTTTTTATCGTTTGCACTATCCTGTGGAGGTGGGTGCAGGTTTCTGCATGGACAGTAAGCAGCTGTGCACCTGCCTGGGAAAAATCATTTAAAAAATCTTCGGGATTCTGAACCATTAGATGAACATCCAGAAAAAGATTTACACGCCCGTGCAGGGCCTGAACTATCAAAGGCCCCATGGTAATATTAGGAACAAAACGGCCGTCCATGACATCTAGATGCAGCCAATCGGCACCAGCAAGCTCCATACGCTTAACTTCCTGAAGAAGGCAGGCAAAATCTGCTGATAGAATCGAAGGCGCAACCCTGATCATTTTCTATCTTCTCCCTTTTTATGGAAATATGTTTTTTCCATCTGCCGGACTTCCTTTAAGAATGCAATGTAATGCTCATACCTCCAAGAGGCTATTTCTCCATTTTGTACAGCGTCTTTGACAGCACATCCGGGCTCAGCATTATGAAGGCAGCTGTTAAAACGACAGGGGCCTTTTAAAGATATTTCCGGAAAAAAAGAAGAAAGCTCCTTAGAAGAAATACCCTTAAGATCCAGCCTTTGGAACCCGGGTGTATCTACTACAAAAGCCTCATTGTCCAGCCCTAACAATTCAACATGCCGGGTTGTATGACGGCCTCTTTCCGTCTTCCGGCTAACAGCTCCGGAAATAAGGCCCAGTTCGGGTTTTAATTTATTAATCAGGGTAGATTTGCCTGTGCCTGACGGACCGGCGAACACCGTTAACTTATCCTGCAAGGCTTTTCTCATCTCGTCAATTCCATGTCCCTTGACAGCACTGGTAAGAATCACCCTGTAACCGCAGCTTTGAAATACTTCCTTCACTTCCTTTACCAGATCTTCATCCCGGGCTGTGGATAAATCCATCTTATTAAGACAGATAATAATATCAAGGAAAGATGCTTCTGCGGAAATCAAGATCCTATCCAGTAAAACCAGATCCAGAGGGGGCTTAATGATCGACATTAAGATAACAACCTGATCAACATTTGCCACCGGGGGTCTTGTAAGGTGACTTTTCCGTGGATAAATTTTTTCGATAACTTTTTCAAGCGGATCTGCCTCTACCAGGTCACCCACCAGCAAATCGATCCCGAATTCTTTTAACCGGCCTCTGGCCCGGCAGCATACAATTTCTCCACGGGAACCCTGCACAAAATAAAACCCGCCTTTTGCTTTTACCAGATGTCCTTGCAGTAATACTCCCCCTTGTTTTTTTACTTTAGGGAAAACGCTTAATATCTATAATGTGATATTCCTGATTCCTGAATTCCATCAATACAAACTGCCCTGAACCTATTCCTCTGGCACTGATTACCTGACCCTGATATGCTCCTTCAAAAATAACTCTTCTTCCTTCTTCATCTTCAACATAAATCTTAATAAGCTGGCCCCGGGCTACCTGGGGATAAAGATCGATAGTATAGCTTTTATACGTACCTGGCTCTCTCCCTTTACTGACAACAAGGTCGACAGGATCTCCCGCCTGTACCAGTTCACCTGCGGCCGGAAACTGGGATATTATCTGCCCTGCAGGAAATTCACCGGAATATTCCTCTTCCAGGTTGCGTAAAACCAGCCCATAAATGTTAAGCCATTCTTTGGCATTATCCAGCAACCAGCCCTGGAAACTACGGATTGAGAAAGGCTTTTTCCCTTCACTTATAATAACATGGACAACATCTCCCCTGGTTAGCCGAAAATCCTTGCCGGGGTCCTGCCTTATGACATAACCGGGGGCTATATCCTCACTATATTCCTGAGAAGAGGTCATATTCAACCCCAGATCGCTTAAAATCAGCCTGGCCTCAAGCTCTGTCCTGCTAATTAAAAAGGGAACTACTACATACTCCGGTCCCAGGCTTATCACCAGATCTATTATTTTCCCCTTCCTGACGCTCCTTTGCGCAGGAGTTTCCTGGGAAACAATATGATTAACAGGGACCGTATCGCTATACACTTCCCGTAAAATATTACACCCCAGTCCCAGGGATAGAAGTTCCTTTTCTGCCTCTTCTAAACTTAAATTAGTAAGCTCCGGAACGGCAACCTCAGGAACAACAAGGAAGCTGTGGAGAAACTTGTAGCCGAACAACATGATTAAAAAAACAGCTACTAGTACAGCTCCATAACCAAATATTCTTTTAAAAGAACGGCCCCTTCTTTTCATTTCATCTTCCTGCTCCTTGTCCATATCATTAGCCTGCCCCCTTGACAGTTCCGAAGAATAAGACCTCTTAAAATGAGGATTGCTGATATAATTTATTTTTTCCCCGGTTTTTACAAGCCAGTCTTCCAAATCATCCCGGAGCTCTAATGCACTGGAATAACGTAACTGTCGTTCTTTACGCACGGCTTTAAGAACAACAGTCTCCAGGGCAGAAGGCAGTTCCGGAACCAGCTTGCCCGGAGGAACGATATCTTCCTGCAGGTGCTTTAAAGCGATAGATATAGGGCTTTCTCCGGAAAAAGGAACCACACCGGTTAACATTTCGTAGAGAAGAATTCCCAGGGAGTAAATATCTGATTTTTGATCGGTATGGTTTCCCCTGGCCTGTTCCGGGGACGAATAATAAACCGAACCCAAAAGAGACCTGCCATAGGTAATGGTGGTGTCGGCAGTAGCCCTGGCTATACCAAAATCAGTAACCTTTACCCTGCCTTCACAAGTTAAAATTATATTCTGGGGCTTAATATCCCGATGAATTACATTTTGGCTATGGGCATGCGCCAGGGCATCACATATTTGTATGGCTATTTGTGCCGCCTCTTCCGGCTTAAGCCGGCTATCACGAAGAATAACATCTTTTAAAGTATAGCCATCCACATATTCCATAATAATATAATGAACGTCGCCTTCCTCCCCCTCATCATAAATGTTAACAATAGCGGGGTGAGAAAGCTTGGCTGCTGCCTTTGCTTCCTGTTTGAAACGACGTAAAAAATCAGGATCGTTGGCAAACTGTTCGTACAGAATTTTAATAGCAACCGGGCGGTTCAACTTTGTGTCCATCCCCCGGTAAACCCTGGCCATTCCGCCTTCGCCTATATTTTCCAACAACTTATAGCGATTCCCCAAGAGCCTGCCTGGTATTTCCCTCACAATAATTTCACCTTTCAAAATAATGAATTAAAACAAAAGTAATATTATCCAGGCCTCCCTGTGCATTAGCTTTGTTAATAAGCTCGTTTGCCGCTGCCTCAAGGTCTTCACTGTGCAAAATTATCTCCTGGATTTCCCTGGGCCTGAGCATGGAAGTCAATCCATCCGTACACAGCAATATATAATCCCCTGGAATTATATCGTTCCTGTAAAAATCAATTTTTAAAGATGTGGTTGTCCCCAACGCTCTTGTAAGAAAGTTCCGCTGGGGATGAGTATATATTTCCTCATGTTTTATCTCGCCATTTTTTAACAGTTCCATCACTACGGAATGATCTTCGGTAATCTGCAGATGACCCGATTTATTAAAAAGGTGGGCCTGGCTGTCACCTACATGTCCCGTTAAAAGCTCATTTTTATTAAAAAAAGCAGCCACGGTAAAGGTAGTGCCCATCCCCTTTAATTCAGGCTTCTGGAGCTGCATATCCAGAATATTTTCATTTGCTTCAAGAATACTTTGCTGCAAATAATCTCTTATATTTATCAAGTCACACTTGGACAGCTTTTCTGTTAAAACAGAAATGTTCGTTTCCAGCGTTTCTATGGCGATAGAACTGGCTACTTCTCCTGCAACATGCCCGCCCATGCCATCTGCAACAGCAAAAATTAGAGGCCCATTTTCAGGGGGAATGTAAAAACGATCTTCGTTTGTTTCACGAATACACCCTGGGTGAGACCGGACAGCGTACCTTAACATCCTCTTCCCCCTCGTCATTCTCACCTGTTTAAGTAAGTATAACAAAAACAGTTCTGAAAAGCAACGAACCTCATTTTTTCCTGATTCGCGCCAGGAAAAAACCATCAAGATTATGTTTATGAGGCCAGAGGAAGATTCTGCCTTCAATTTCCTCTTCGCTCCTCAATTCTTCCGGTAAAAGTGGAGAAAGCATCGCCGGGCGGGCAGAAGGCTCCCGTTCTAAAAATTTGTCAATAACCTCCGTGGTTTCCTCGGGTTCAATAGTACAGGCGCTATATAACAAGACCCCCCCCCGGGCTCAAAGCTTTAAAAGCTTCTTTCAACAACTGCAGTTGAAGCTGGGAGAGGGAGGCAATATCTTCGGGTTGTCGTCTCCATTTAAGATCCCCCTTGCGCCGGATTACACCATGGCCCGAACAGGGGACATCAAGAAGTACACGCTGAAAAACTTCTTTTTTATCCGCAGGCAGGGAACGCCCGTCTATCTTTTCTAGATTAATAATTTTTATTCCCTGCCGCCGCGCTGCATCCTGCACCAGTTTAAGGCGGTGGGGATAAAGATCCGCAGCAATAATGTTTCCCTGATTTTGCATAAGCATGGCCAGATGGACAGTTTTGCCCCCGGGAGCGCTGCACAGGTCCAGTACAGATTCTCCGGGCTGTGGGTTCAAAAGAGGGGCCACCAGCATGGAAGCTTCTCCCTGGACCTGAAAAAACCCTTCCCTGAAACTTGTAAGATCTACCAGCCGGTCAGAAAGCTTCAGTTGTAAACCCTCAGGGGCATAGCGGCAATCCTCGGCTTTAACCCCTTCAAGATCCAGCTTTTTCTTGAGCTCGCCCCTGGAAAGCCGCAGGGTATTGGTGCGAACTGTTAACGGAGGTGCCAGGTTGCCGTCAGAACAAAAGGCTTCCGTTTCATCAATTCCCATATTCTTCAGCCATCTTCTTATCATCCAGAGAGGGTAAGAATAACGCAGGGAGAGGTACAGTTCGGGATTCTTTTCCCGTGAGGGCCAGGGAAGGCTTTCTTTTGTAACGCTTATCTTCCTCAGTACAGCATTGACAAGTCCCGCTACTCCCTTGTGACCATAGCGGTAAGCAAGTTTCACAGATTCATCAACGGCTGCCGAATCAGGAACACGATCAAGGAAAAGCAGCTGGTAGGTTCCCAGCCTTAAAATATTCCGGACCCAGGGGGTTAATTTCTCCAGGGGATGTGTTAAATAAAGCGTAATTACCCAGTCCAGTGTATTCAGTCTCTGGATAACACCATACGAAAGTTCCGTCAAAAGAGCCCTTTCTGTACCGGACAGAGATTGCCTGGAAAGGACCCGGTTTAAAACAAGGTTTAAATATGCTTCTTTTTCCTCTACTTCCTTCAATACTTCCAGAGCTGCATCCCTGGCATTAATTACTGCAACCTTTGAAGTGCCGTTTTTTTTGGAAGAAGGCATCAACTCAACTCCTGCTTAAGTAGAATAAAGGCCGGTACTATTCTCTTCCCCTTAACATCAGCAACCGGAACAGGTGTGCCAGGGCCACAGCCAGTGCCGCCACATAGGTTAAAGCTGCCGCGTTCAGGACTTTTTTTGCTCCGTTAAGCTCTTCCCCCTGTAAATAGCCACCATTTTCCAGAATAGCCACTGCCCTTTTACTGGCGTTAAATTCCACGGGCATGGTAATGATTTGGAATAAAACAGTAAAAAGAAAAATAGCAATTCCCACATCCATTAAAAAGCCCAGTCCCCCGCTGAAAAGAAAGCCCATAAAAAAAAGGGGGAAAGCAGCCCTTGAGCCAAAATTAGCCAGGGGGACAATAGCATTGCGGATGCCAAGAGGAGCATAACCGTTATGATGCTGTATGGCATGACCGACCTCGTGAGCAGCAATACCAAGGGCAGCCAGGGAATTATCATGGTAAACCTGAGGTGAAAGACGGACAACTCCGGCACGTGGGTCATAATGATCCGTTAAATACCCCCGGGTCTGAGTAATTTTAATCTGTTCCAAACCCTCTTTATCGAGAAGTAAACGGGCAACCTCTGCACCGGTTAACCTGTTCCCGGAATGCAGCCTGCTGTAGTGCCCATAAGTACTTTTTACCTTGTTTTGAGCATAAAGGGCCAAAATCATGGCAGGGATAACTAAGATTATAAATCCGGTATCTAGAAACCACACTTAAGCAAACACTCCTTTCTTTATTTTTTTCCTAACAAATAATCAAGGGCTTCCTGCAGCGCTGTTAAATCTACCCTGGTATTAAAACAGGGCCCCTGAGGTCTTTCATTTATCACACCGATAACCGGCAAAGGAAAACTGTCCAGCACTCCGCTGGAAAGATCTCTTTCGCAGGCTACCGCGATTACTGTCCGGGGGCCGTATTCTTCTATGGCACGGCGTGCCAGGGTTCCGCCCGTAACAACTTCTACCCCGAACCCCCTGTCGGAGGACATGCGGAGAATTTCAGCCAACTGGCATTTTCCACAACGCCGGCAGTTATTAATGTTGCGTGTAATTTTATACGAGCACTTGTCATTCTGCAGGCAGTGAGGAATAAGCAGTAAAACTTCACTGGCTTTTACTTTCAGGGACCGGGCACGGACCAGTTGATTGTTAACCTCTATAAATGAACGCTGGATTATCTCCTGGGTAATATGCATAAAGCGTCCCATTTGCAGGACAAAAGGATAAAGTAAAAGCAGAGTTTTTTCCATAAACCATCTCGGAATTGGAAAGTTACGTTTTTGCATTATGGTTAAAACTATGGCCAGCAGGCCGCATAAAAAAAGTAAAGTTAAGATAAGGGTTGATATGGTCAACCCCATAACCACACTGCGCGAAAAAACCTGGTAACGATCGCTGGCAAAAAGCAGCAGATAGCATGCCATAAACAACAAAAAGAGCAGTGCTGCCAGCAGTAAACCCAGAAAGGTCCTTTTTTTGATTTTCCTGTCAGCCGTTCTGTTTTTACTCAAACCTTTCACCCATTTCCAGCCTGTAACCTTTTAAAAAGTCCCCCGCATTCATTCTTTTTTTCCCTTCCGGCTGAACTTCTAAAATGTTGAGCGAGTTCTGACCGGTCATAACTTCCAGATAATCCTTACCTACCGCACAAACCGTTCCCGGAGATAGAAACAATGAATCGGAAAGCAAGACTCCCCCTGTCTTCTCTGCCGGGGAAGTCTTCCATACCTTCAGGCGTTTATGACGGTAATTGGTATAGGCACCCGGAACAGGATTAAGGGAACGAACAAGGTTATGTACGGCAATTGCCGGTCTGGACCACGAAATATTTTCTTCTTCCCTGGTTATTAAGGGTGCATACGTGGCCTTGCCTTCATCCTGTGACAAGCGCGGAGCTTTCCCTTCCGCTAAAAGTTCCAGGGCTTTTTGCAGTGTCACCGCACCAAACTCGGCTAAACGGTCGTGAAGAGCACCGTAGTTTTCATGCGGATCAATCCCCGTTTTTTCCTGCAAGATAATATCCCCGGCATCCAGGCGCGAAGACATGTATAATACCGTAACACCCGTAAATTCTTCGCCAGCCATCAAGGCCCTCTGGACAGGAGCCGCGCCGCGATAGGACGGAAGCAGGGAGGGATGAAGGTTAATGCATCCCAGGGGAGGGAAATTAAGAACATCCGGTTTTAGAAACATGCCAAAAGCCACATTTACCAGGACCTGGGGGTTGACTTCCCTTAGAACATTTAATAAGCCTTCATGGCCTTCCGGCTGGTACAGCGCCAGGTCATATTCCAAAGCTTTCTCTTTTACCGGGGTTGCAGATATATTCTTTCCCCTTCCCGCCGGGCGGTCCGGTCTTGTGACCACCGCCGCCAGGCGAAAATTTTCCGCCAGCACCCGCAGGGAAGGAAGGGCAAAAGAACTGGTTCCTAAAAAAAGTATTTTTAAATCCACCACTAAAATCACCCTTTGAACCGTTAAATCAGCTGTTAAGCTTCTTCACCAGGTTTTTTAATTTCCTCCGGCGTAAGAAACCGGAGAACTTTATCAATAAATAATACTCCATGGAGGTGGTCTATCTCATGCTGTAAAACCCTGGATATCAGCCCCTGACCGGCAACCTTTATGTCCCGGCCCGTCCTGTCCAGTCCCTTCACTTCCACCCGGGAAAAACGAGGAACCTCACCATATAGTCCCGGAAAGCTCAGGCAGCCTTCAACATCTATAATTTCACCTTCACTGTCTATAATTTCAGGGTTGATTATTTCCATAACCTTGTCTTCATCTCTTATCACGATAATGCTTTTGGAAATTCCGATCTGAGGAGCGGCCAGGCCTATGCCTTCAGCTTTAAACATCGTCTCCATCATATCATCCAGCAACAGGTGTAACTGAGCGTTAAACCTGGAAACAGGAACAGCTCTTTTTCGCAGCACCGGATCCCCCTGTTTCCGAATATTTCTTAAAGCCATTTTCCCCCCTCCTTGTTTCAATTATAACATCATCAGGGGATTAAAATCTACTGTGACCCTTATATCTTCCCCTGTTTCTTTTGTAAAGTTCCAAACCGCATCTCTTATAATTTCACTGTACTTCAGCAGGTTAAATCCCTTATAGATAAGATGATAACGAAAACGCTCCTTGATTTTAAAAAGAGGAGCCGGAGAAGGGCCCAGAAGCTCTGCCTCTCCCTGACCGGAAGAGGGTAAGCTTTCCGCCAATCTTTTTTTTAAGCTTTCAGCGGAATCCCTGGCTTTTGTCTCCAGGGGCGAACTGCAGCTGATCAGGATTATTTCGGAAAAGGGAGGATATAAAAGGATCTTGCGCCTCTTAAACTCTTCTTGTAAAAAATTCATGTAGTTATGTGCTGCTGCAGCCTTAATGCTGTAATGCCAGGGGGTAAAGGTCTGAATTATAACCCGCCCTTCCCGGGCACCTCTTCCCGCCCGTCCGGCCGCCTGTGACAATAATTGAAAAGTCCGCTCTCCGGCACGAAAGTCCGGAAGGTGCAGGGTAATATCGGCTGCCACTATTCCTACCAAAGTTACACCTGGAAAATCAAAGCCTTTGGCAATCATTTGCGTTCCAATTAAAACGGAGGCCCTTTTTTCTTTAAAGGTGTTCCATATCCTGGTATAAGCTCTTCTGTCAATGGTAGTATCACTATCCATCCTGATAACTTCAATTTCCGGGAAAATACTTTTTACTTCTTTTTCCACCCTCTGTGTTCCCAGTCCAAAGTTACGAATATAGCGGCTGTTACAATTGGGACAAAACTCTAAAATTACCCTTTTGTAACCACAATAATGGCATTGCAGGTGTTCCGGAGATGAATGGTAAGTAAGGGATACGTCACAGGAAGGGCATTTTATAACCTGCCCGCACTGCCGGCAGAGCTGAAAACTGGAGAAGCCGCGGCGGTTAAGAAAAAGCATCATCTGCTCCCCGCGGGAAAGAGTTTCCTCCATGGCTCTCCTTAAGGGCCGGCTGAAAATGCTCCTGTTTTTATCATTAAATTCACGGCGCATGTCCACTACTTCTACAGAGGGGAGTAAACGTCCTCCCGCCCTCTCCGAAAGCCTAATTAATTTTACCTTTTCCTCCTTCGTCTCCAGAAAGGTTTCCAGTGAAGGAGTGGCGCTCCCCATCAACAGAACAGACCCGTGGTAAGCAGCTCTCCATCTGGCCACGTCTCTGGTATGATAGCGCGGTGAATCATATTGCTTGTACGTATTTTCATGCTCTTCATCCATAACAATCAGCCCGATGTTCCTTAAAGGAGCAAAAACAGCCGATCGGGCACCAAAAACGAGCCGGACTTCCCCTCTTCTTACCCGCAGCCACTGATCATATCTTTCCCCCGGGGAAAGACTGCTATGTAACAAAGCAAACCGGCCCGGGAAACGTATTCTTAACTGTTCTAGCACCTGGGGTGTAAGTGCTATTTCCGGCACAAGGAATAAAACAGTCCGGCCCTGTTTTACAACTTCTTCGGCCGCCCGCAAATAAAGTTCCGTTTTCCCGCTTCCTGTAATACCGTAAATTAAAAACTGTTTTTGTTCACCGCTAAATCCTTTTTTAATTTCCTCCCAGGCTGTTTCCTGTTCACCTGTTAAACACAGCTCCCTATGGAGCCCGGTCTGTTCCAGGGTCTCTTCCCATGGAAGGCGTTCGCAGGGAACCATTTCCATCTTTAACAATCCCTTGTTTATTAAAGAAGTAAGGCTCTGGCGCCCGGCTCCCGTTTTTTCCTTAAGCTCCGTCCAGGGCAGGCCTTCTTTTGCTAAAGCTAAATGTTCCAGGATTAAAGCCTGGCGAAAGGCCTTGGTCTTTAACCTGGCACTTTCCTCCAGCAAACTGCTTTCCGGAAGAAGGGGCCAAACATATTGCACATACCTGGTTTTTACTCCATCTCCTGCCGGAGGCAGGCAGAGGCGAATGGCTTCAATCCAGCGGCTGAAAAATCGCCTG
Organism: Dethiobacter sp.; assembly: GCA_003605065.1. Lineage (GTDB taxonomy): Bacteria > Bacillota > Dethiobacteria > DTU022 > UBA8154 > UBA9862. Next base: position 32,998 of record QZJM01000005.1, read on the forward strand.
GAAAGCCAGTAACTAAGCTTAACAAACTCCGGCCGCAAAACAGGATAAGGATCCTGCACGTTTAAAATTTCCCTGGGATTCTCTACTACGGCCTCCCGATCCAGTGCCACTACATATGCAGTTATTTTTTGGGAACGAAAAGGAACCTGTACACGGGAACCAAGTTTAACTCTGCCGCACAAATGTGACGGAACAGAGTACTGGAAAGGCCTGTCTAGAGCATTGCTTACCATATCCAAAATAACCCGGGCATATAACTCTTCTGTCACTCCGGAACACCTCTGCCTTTTAATAGTTCTTTCATTAAGGAATAAATTATAATATAATAATACAGTAAAAAAAGAAAATTAAAAAGGAGCTAACATGTTTGTACAGCCCAGAGTAATACGTATTCTTTGGCAAAATATAAACTGGATCATTATGGCCCTGCTTTTCTTTGGTCTTGGAATTTTCGTTTCGGCATTTGCTTTGGGTAATGAAAAATTTTTTTTGACAGAACTTACGGAAAGCCAGCAGCATTTCTTAAAAGAAATGGCCGAAATGGTTTTCAGCGGTTCTCCTGTCCGGGGAATAATACTGCTCTTTATAAATAATCTTTTAGCCTCCTTGCAAATGATGCTGCTGGGAGTTCTCCTGGGCATTCCCCCGCTATTTGGTCTCTTCACCAATGGAGCCCTGCTGGGCAGCCTTTTAATTGGACTTGGACATGAAGGCGTTTCCGCCCTTACTTTTATGTGGGTGGGGGTCCTGCCTCACGGGATTTTTGAATTACCGGCATTTTTAATAAGTGCAGCCTTCGGGCTTAAAATGGGTTTTCATCTGGTCTTTCCCCTTCCGCAAAAAAAAAGAGGCGAAAGCCTCAGTTTTATCTGGCGGGAATTTTTGGCAGTTTTTCCCCTGTTAATAAACCTTCTCATTATTGCAGCGGTTATCGAAGTGATCCTAACTCCCCTGCTGGTTAAATTATTATTTTGATACGCTCCAGAATAAGATGGGCCAGTTCATATTTGGTCATGAGGGGAAGTTCCTCCACATGCCCATCCCTGTAAAGCAGATTAACTTTATTTGTTTCATAAGTAAAACCCGCACCTTCCTCGGTAAGATCATTGGCCACAATGAGGTCAAGGTTTTTAGCTGCCAGCTTTTTATGAGCATTGTTCAGAAGATTTTCTGTTTCTGCAGCGAAACCGACCAAAATGTAGTTTCCTTTCCTGGAACCCAGTTCCTGCAGGATATCGGGGTTACGAACAAGCCTGACAAGTAAGTCGCCGCCCTTTTTTATTTTTTGCGAATAAGTTTCCTCCGGCCTGTAGTCAGCTACAGCAGCTGTCTTAATAATAACATCAGCCAGGAAAAGTTTGTCCATAACAACATCATACATCTCCCTGGCAGAAACTACAGGGTGAAACTCGACCCCTGGCGGCGGTTCCAGGGCAGTTGGCCCGCTAATTAAAAGGACACGGGCCCCTCTTTCCCTGGCTGCCCGTGCAAGTGCATATCCCATGCGACCACTGGAATGGTTGCTAAAAAAGCGAACAGGGTCCAACAGCTCTCTGGTGGGACCGGCAGTAACCAGTACCGTAAGCCCGCCATAATCTTCCCGTGCCGGGAACTTGTCCTTAATTAACTGCAGAAGCTGTGCCGGTTCAACCATACGGCCTTCTCCCACATCACCACAAGCCAGAACACCTGCCAGGGGATCTGCAAAAATATAGCCTCTCTTGCGCAAAAGTTCAATATTTTCCCTTACAGCGGCGTTATGAAACATAACAGTGTTCATTGATGGTGCCAGGATGACCGGACGCTCCTTCAGGTTAACGGCCAAAAGGACAGTGGAAAGAAGATCATCGGCAATACCGGCAGCAATCTTACCCAGAAAATTGGCCGTTGCCGGAGCCACCACGACCATATGCGGTTCACGAGCCAGATCTATATGGACTGTCGCTGACCCGTAGGAGGGATTAAAAAGCGAGCTGTAAACAGGGCGCCCTGTAAGAGTCCTCATGGTAAGAGGTGTGATAAAAGCTTCCGCATTAGCAGTCATAACTACCTGCACGGCTGCGCCTTCTTTTATAAGAAGCCTGGCCAGCTCAGCGCTTTTATAGGCGGCTATGCCTCCTGTAATGCCCAGCAGAATCGTTTTATCCTTCAGCATAATTTACACCACTTTTAAGTTAAAACATTTATTTAATACCGTTTTTAGTCCTCTCAAAGGATATCCTCCCCGAAGAAATATCTTCCAGGGCAGAAGTTACTTCCTTAAAAATATGGGAATCATCCCTGGCTACCTGGTTTTCCCGAAGCTGGCGTGCCCTTTTAGCCGCCATGATCACCAGTGAATACCTGCTATCAACGTTTTTAAGCAATTCATCTATGGAGGGATAGATCACCTTTATCACCTTCCTCTAAAAACCTGGATAATATATCCCTGTCTTTTTTGATACGGCATTTTTCTGCTAAAATGATGGCTTCAATGTTTTTAACCGCATTGGGTACATTTTCGTTAAAAACCGCATAGTCATAGTCCCAGATCTCTTGTAATTCCAGGTAAGCAGCAGCAAATCTTTCTTTTATTACCTCCGGTCCATCAGTTCCCCTTCCCTGAATGCGATTCCACAGTTCTTCCATGGAAGGAGGCAATAAAAAAATAAAGATCGCTTCCCTGGAATTCTGGCGAATTTGCTTTGCCCCCTGGGTGTCTATCTCCAGAATAACATCAAAGCCCTCATTAAGTTTTTTCTCAACCTGCTGTTGAAGAGTCCCGTAATAATTGCCATAAACCCTGGCCCATTCCAGAAAAGCACCTTGCTCTATAAAGTCCCGGAATTTTTGTTCAGATAAAAAATAATAATTCACCTGATCTCTTTCTCCCTGCCGGGGGGGGCGGGTAGTTGCAGAGATAGAACAATATAAGTTCGGGTTTTGCTGGCAAAGATTCTGGCAAACTGTACCCTTACCGGCACCGGAAGGACCGGAAATTACTAGTAAGACCCCCTTATTCATCTAATCCTCCCATATTTCCTTCCCTGGTTATATTTTGGAGTTGCTTTCTTCAGCTACGGGTTCCTTACTCTGCAGCCGATGTTTTACCGTCTCCGGCTGCACAGCAGAAAGAATTACATGCCCGCTATCGGCAATAATAACTGCACGCGTTCTCCGGCCATAGGTAGCGTCAACCAGCATTCCCCTGTCCCGAGCTTCTCCGATTATCCGTTTAATAGGAGCAGATTCAGGGCTGACAATAGCGATAATCCGATTTGCAGAAACAATATTTCCAAAGCCGATGTTAATTAGTTTAATATTCATCTTAACCTGATCCCCGGGATTTAATGATATTTACCTAGAATCAGGCCTTAGCACCTCCTTTTTTAATTTTATTATATCCTGCCAGAGCAGGCGGAATACCAGATCTAAAGTAGATACTAGAGCAAATCCTGACCATTTCACAAACTTATTCTATATTTTGCACCTGTTCCCTTATTTTTTCGATTTCACTTTTGGCTTCCACCACAAGGTGCGAAATTTCCAAATCGCTGCTTTTGGAAGCTATGGTATTGACTTCCCTGTTCATCTCCTGCAGGAGAAAATCCAGTTTGCGCCCCATGACACCATCTTTCTGTATTTCCTTGCTGAAGGCCTGTAAATGACTTTTCAGGCGCACTATTTCTTCGTCAATGTTACATCTTTCCGCAAAAAAGGCTATTTCCGTAAAAAAACGCTGCCTGTCGTATTCTCTGCCATCATGCAGCTCATCCAGACGGGTGCTCAACTTTTTCTGGTACTCTTCCAGAAAACGTGGACCCCTCTCCTCAATCTTTTCAGTTAGACTTTCCAGCTCTTTTAACCTGTTGACAATATCCAACCGCAGCCTGTTTCCTTCTTCTGTCCTCTGCCCAATCAACTCAGAAACAGCCCTGGCCACAGCATTTTCTAAAACCGGCACAATTAAATCCGGGTCAATTATATTTTTTTCTAAATGCAAAACCTCTGGAAAAAGGGCCAGCTCCTCGGCTGTTAATTCTTTTTGCAGCAAATTAAAAGAAGTGCGCAGTTTCTGTAAGCATTGGAAATAGGATCTAGCCAGTTCTTCATCCACAATTACGTTTTTACCCTTTCCCCGTGTTGTTTCCAGTGTTACAAAGACCTCAACCCTTCCCCTTGATATTTTCTCCAACAACATCCGCCTGATTTTATCTTCCCGGGGCAGTAAATCCCTGGAGGCCCTGATTACCAGATCAAAATGGCGATGATTAACAGCTTTTATTTCCACAATAAAGCGTAAACCATCCAGGTACTCCTCTCCTCTTCCATATCCTGTCATGCTTTTTACCAAGACTATTCCCCTTTTGCTCTACCAGTATCCAGCGTGTTATATTTATTTAACCTTATTTTATCATAAAAATATGCATAATCAAGCTAAAAAGCAGTACATTACGAAATTAAAGGGATTTTAAGATATACAACCGCTGTATATTCAGGGGTAGATTTTGGTGTAGGAAAAATTTAAGTCAACTCTAGGCCGTTCTTTTTTTCCTTCTAAAAAATAAACTTAAAACGTAGGGAATAGAAGAGGCCACGAAGATTATTAACCAATCTTCAGCCCGCAGGGGATAGGTTTGGAATACCCCCTGTAAGAAGGGGTGGTAGATGATAACGAGCAAAAGAAAAAAGGAAACGAAAACAGCTGCAACCAGCATCAGGTTGCGCATTATACCTGTTTCCCAAACTGACAGGTATTCAGAACGGCATTCAAAAACATGTAAAAGCTGTGTCAGAATAAGTGTTGAAAGAGCCATGGTCTGAGCATAGATAAGTACTGATGAACCCAGATAGGCCAGGGCAAAAACAACTACTGAAGTGGCCCCGATGACGATTCCCCTGGTTAATATCTTCTTCCACAGCCCTCTGCCAAATACCCCCTCCCGTGGTGAACGCGGAGGTCTGGACATAACATCTTTTTCTGGAGGATCCACCCCGAGAGCCATTGCCGGCAGGCCGTCTGTAACAAGATTAACCCAGAGAATCTGAATGGGACGTAAAGGAAGGGGCAAACCGCATAACATCGCCAGTAACATCGTTAATAACTCTCCCAGGTTGCAGCCCAGCAGAAACCTGATAAACTTGCGGATATTATCATAAATACTGCGCCCCTCCTCCACCGCCGCCACAATAGTTCTAAAATTGTCATCGGCTAAAACCAGAGAGGCTGCCTCCTTGGTAACTTCCGTTCCCGCCAAACCCATAGCTATGCCTATATCTGCCTCTTTTACAGCAGGAGCATCGTTTACACCATCCCCGGTCATAGCTACAATATGCCCCCTGGCTTTTAAGCAGCGAACTATACGCAGCTTGTGTTCGGGATTGACCCTGGCAAAAACATAAAATTTTTCAATACGCCTGTAAAAGTCATTATCATCCATTTTATCAAGTTCATCACCTGTAACAACTTCCCCGCCGGGCTTGAGAATACCTATTTTCCGGGCAATTGCTACAGCCGTATTACGGTGATCTCCGGTAATCATCATAATACGGATCCCGGCCTGCTTACAGCTCTGTATAGCTTTTAAAGCAGCAGGGCGGGGAGGGTCGATCATTCCGAAAAATCCCACGAAAATGAGATCCTTCTCCAGATCTTTTAACTCCTGGGAAGCGGAATAATCAGGTAGCGGCCTGTAGGCAACAGCCAGTGTTCTTAAAGCCCCGGCGGCCATGATCCCCACTTGTGCCAGGATTTTTTGACGATAGCTTTCGTTTAAAGGCTTTACAGTACCGTTTTCCAAAACAGAAGAAGACATCTCCAGCAATCGTTCCGGCGCCCCCTTGACAAAAAAAGTAATTTCCCCCTCCTTCCGGCAGACTACGGACATACATTTTCTCCCGGCACTAAAAGGGTATTCTTTTATCCTCAGGTAGCTCTGCTCAAGCTTTTCCTTCCGGATACCAGCTTTGGCAGCACAGATTAAAAGAGCGCCTTCCGTAGGATTTCCCTGTATTTTACCATTAGCGGAATTATCCTTGCTAATAAATTTTTTTTCATTTTTCCGGAGGGAAGCATTATTACACAGGGAAGCAATTACCAGCATCCTGTATAAATGCGGTTCCTCAGAGGCATTAATCTTTTTATGCCCCAGATATATCCCTCCATCCAGTTCGTAACCTTCTCCCTCTACATCAAAGAAATGGCTATTAGTATAAATATTTTTCACAGTCATTTTATTCTGCGTAATCGTACCGGTTTTATCGGAGCAGATAACAGTAGCACAACCCAAAGTTTCTACAGCCGGAAGGCGGCGGACTATAGCCCGGCGCCTCACCATGCGCTGTACACCCAGGGCCAGGGAAATGGTTACAATAGCCGGCAGCCCTTCAGGTATAGCTGCAACAGCCAGGGATATTCCAGCCATAAACATATGATATATTTCTTCTCCCCTCCATAAACCTAAGGCAACTACGAATAAACAGAGAAGAAGGCAGGCCATAACCAGGAATTTTCCCAGCTTTGCCAGGCGCCTTTGCAACGGAGTTTTATTAACTTCCACTTCCTGGAGCAACGAAGCGATATGCCCCATTTCCGTTTCCATACCCGTAGCGACAGTAACACCCCGTCCCGTTCCGTTTATAACCAGGGTTCCGCTAAAAACCATATTCCGGGTATCTCCGGGAGAAGAAGGCACATAACTTAACGTTACCACTTCCTTCTCCACGGCAGTGGATTCACCCGTCAACGGAGATTCATCAACCATCAAGTTATCGGCATCAATGAGCCTGATATCCGCGCAGACACGTTCACCGGCCTCTAAAGAAATGATATCCCCCGGGACTACTTCTTCAGCCGGAACTTCCTTTAAACTACCTTCCCTTATAACCCTGCCTTTGGGTGCAGAAAGCTGCTTTAAGGCGGCAAAGGAACGTTCCGCTTTATATTCCTGTATGAAACCCAAAATGGCATTAAAAATAACGATAACAATAATAGTCAGAGCATCGCTGTATTCCTGAAGAAGTCCTGATATTAACGTAGCGCCAAGAAGCACCAGAACCATAAAGTCCCTGAACTGGTCAAGAAAGATTTCCGCCAGCCCTTTTTGCTTTTTTTCTTTAATGGAATTGTTACCCCACTGCTTCAACCGCTGGCGTGCTTCATGCTCCGCAAGCCCCTTATGGGGTTGAACCTGGAAATGTTTATTAATTTCCTCCAGAGAAGAAAGGGCCCATAAGCTGGATTTCTTCATTTTTCTCCCCAATTCTGTACATTATTTTTTAGGCGGTCTAAAGGAGCTTAAAAATCCCATCTTTATTCATATTCCTGCGGAGAAAAAAAAAGAACCTGTCTCCTTGTTTGAGAATGGCCGGAAAGTTATCGTTGCTTTGTGCAAAGGTGTTTGCTTTTTCCAGTTATTAAAGCTATACTTATTACGTGAATGGAGGGAAGAAGAGTGGCTTTTGACGCTTTTGTCCTAAACGCCGTTGCCCTGGAAATAGAAGAAAAGCTCATTAAAACTGGTGCCCGCTTAAGCAGGATTTACCAGTTAAATCCCACCGACATGCTCCTGTACTTCAAAGGAGAACAGGAAGTACACACACTTTTCCTTTCCATCCACGCCTTAAGGGGAAGGATCAACTTTACTAACCGCCATTACAGCCACCCAAACACTCCACCGCCTTTCTGCATGCTGGTGCGCAAGCATTTGGGCAATGGGTTTCTTGTTTCCCTTGAACAACCCCCCCTGGAAAGGGTTCTTTACTTAACTTTTGCGGTTATTAATGAAAACGGAAAGAAAGCAGAAAAAACCCTGGCAGCAGAAATAATGGGCCGCCACAGCAACCTTATACTGCTGGACAGCCCCGGTGAAAAAAAAGAACGGGTAATCCTCGGAGTTTTAAAACCCGTTCCCCCGTCCATAAATCGTGTCAGGACTCTTTTAACTAATCATACTTACTTTCCGCCCCCCCCACAGGAAAAACTACACCCTTATGCACTGGATTACGAGCATTTCTGCCAGGAAATGGTCAGGCTTCAAGGTCAACCCACGGCCAGGGCCCTCCTGGAAAACCTGCAGGGGCTAAGCCCTTTCCTGGCAGAAGAGATCGCCGCCAGGGCAAAAACCCCGTTTATTTCCGGGGAGGCAGCTTTCCCCCTCTGGCAAAAGCTGCAGGAAATTATTAACTTTTATACTGAAAAAAAATGGGAACCAACGCTCCTGTACGATAAGAAACCCCACCCTCTTGATTATACAATTATTAAACCTCTGCAGCCTACCGCGGGTTACTGCCGTTCATTCAGCTCCATCAGCGGCCTCCTGGACGAATTTTATGAGTACAAAGAAAAAGAAGAAGAAAAACAAAGTTTGTCCTTTTTTCTCACCCGTCACGTGGAACAAGCCTTAAAAAAGATCAGGAAAAAAGAAAATACCCAGCTCTCAGAACTTGAAATGGCTGGGAAAGCTGATTATTATCGTCATTGCGGGGAGCTTATCCTTATGAATTTAAAACAGATCCCTGAAAAGTCTCACGAGTTTTATCTTCAAAACATCTTCCTGGAACAGGGAGAAATGATAAAAATAATCCTTGATCCTCGAATATCTCCGTCTTTAAATGCCCAGCGATATTTTAGAAAATATCGCAAGGCACGCCAGGGAGAAAAAAAAATATCGGAAAACTTAAAACAGACGCGTAACGAAATCACTTACCTGGAAAGCGTCCTCTTTTCCCTGCAAAAAGCCGAGTTACCGGCTCTCAGGGAAATAAGGGACGAGCTGGAGGAAACCGGTTATTTGCCTGCTCCCCAAAAACCCTCGGATCCTAAAAAAACTTTTTCTTTTAACCCTCTCAAGTTTGTTTCTTCAGAGGGGGAAGAAATATTTGTGGGACGCAATAACCGTCAGAACGAATACCTGGTGCAGCGTTTTGCTGGCAAAACAGAACTATGGTTTCATGTAAAAGATATGCCTGGAGCACATGTTATTGTCAGATCTGATTTTCCCCATGAAAATACCATAAAAGAAGCTGCCCTCCTGGCAGCATATTTTAGCCGCGGTGCCCACTCTTCAAACGTTACGGTGGATTATACCACGGTAAAAAATGTCCGGCGCCTTTCCGGGGGAAAGCCTGGAATGGTAACCTACAGCAATTACAAAACGCTGTACGTTACACCCGACAAGGAAAGTCTGGATGCCCTGCTGACACGATATCCGTCAGCTAAGGGAAAAAAGCCTGAATAGAATTACCTGCCTTCAAACTCCCTTTCCTCAATAATCAAAACTTCTTCACTCGAATCTACTTCAGACAAACAGACGGCAATACTTTCACTGCTGCTGGTAGGAACATTTTTACCCACAAAGTCCGGCCTGATGGGCAGCTCCCGGTGACCACGATCAATGAGCACCGCAAGCTGGATCAACCGGGGCCTCCCCCTATCCATGAGAGCCTCCATAGCAGCTCTTACGGAGCGGCCCGTATAAAGAACGTCGTCTACAAGAACAAGTATTTTCCCGGAAACTTCAAAAGGCAGAGAAGCAGCTTCGGCCCTGGCCCCGGAAATATCATCCACCTGCCGGTCATCCCGGTAGGGTGTAATATCCAGCAGACCAACCGGTGGCCTGATACCTTCAATTTCTTTGATAAGATCGGCCAGCCGGTGGGCAAGGGGGCCTCCCCTCCTTTTTATGCCCACTAAAACTACATTATCCGTTCCCTTGTTTCTCTCTACAATTTCGTGGGCAATTCGTGTCAAAGCCCGCCGCGTTCCTTTCGCATCCATAATTTGTCTTTTAAAATGCGCCATTGTCTTCCTCCAGGTTTAAGATATTAAGAAAATCCTGGCCCGGTTCTACAGTAAATTCCAAATATTTTCCGCTGCGGGGATGTTCAAAACCAAGCTTCCCGGCATGTAAAAACTGACCGTATCTATTATAAGGTGAGCGCTTCGGTCCATAAAGAGGATCTCCGACAACGGGACATCCAATATGCGCCAGGTGAACCCTGATTTGGTGCGTCCGCCCCGTTTCCAGCCTTAAAGAAAGAAGATAAAATGGGCCTACCTTACCAAGGACCTTATAATGGGTCACTGCCCTGCGCCCTTTGCCATTTTCCCTTACAGCGAACTTTTTGCGGTCCCGGCAATCTCTCCCCAGGGAGGCATCAATGGTTCCCCTTTCCAGTGGAGGGAGGCCATGAGCAATAGCCAGATATTCCCTTTTCATTTTCCTGTCTTTAAGCTGTGAAGCCAGGTTCCTGAAAGCCATTTCATTCTTGGCTACCACTAAAAGTCCGGAAGTATCCTTGTCCAAACGATGGACAATCCCGGGCCTGATTCTATCCCCGATAGCGAAAAGATCCTTGCAGTGTGCCAGCAGAGCATTTACCAGAGTGCCCCGGTAATGTCCGGCTGCAGGATGTACAACCATACCTTTAGGTTTATTAACAACCAGGAGATCGCTGTCCTCATAAACTATTTCCAGGGGGATATCCTCAGGTTCAGCATCCATTACTACCGGGGGCGGAATATGCACTTCAACCTTCTGGCCCTCTTTAACCCGATATCCGGTTTTAAACTGTCTCTCCCCGTCGATATAAACATTTCCCCCGAGGCACAATTTCTGTAAAAATGACCGCGACAAAGACCTTTCCCTGGAAGTCAAAAATAGGTCAAGACGCCTGCCCTCCTCGCCGGTCTCTACCGTATAATATTTTTTTTCCATAAACCCTTTCCTTCACCTTTTACTACCGGAAAAGATCGTCGTGTTACACCAGAGGCTCAGAAACAGCAGCACAATGCCCAAAACTATAGCTGTATCGGCCAGGTTAAAAACAGGCCAGAAGCGAAAATCCAAAAAATCAATAACATAACCAGTCCTCAGTCGATCAATAAGATTACCCATTGCACCGCCCAGCTGCAGTGCCAGGGCCAGGCGGAACAAAGCATAACGGCTGTCCAAAAAGTGACCGCTGAAAACAATAAGAAAGATCGCCAGTACGGAAATGGCTATAAAAAAAGGGGTTTTATAGGCTAAAATACCAAAGGCGGCGCCGGGATTACGAACATAGGTCAGGTGAAATATATTAGGAATCAAGGCCCAGGTTTCGCCCGGGGCAAATTTCCGGAGAACCCACAGCTTGCTTAGCTGGTCTGTTAAGATAACCAGTAAAGCAACAACAAAAAAAGCAGTACTGGAAAAACGCAGTTTTTTAAGCCAATCACCTTTAATCAGGGTGCATGGAAAGGAAAAGGCTGTTTTTCCTGCCTCAATGTTTTTTTCTCCCCTCAGTATCGTTTTCCTCCTTCTCATCCTCTTTTCTCCAATTCTTTCTCATTGATGGGAATTTATCCATTCTATCTACAATCCCTATATTTTCTTCTGATTCCACAAAGGCGGGATTATCAGGATCTCCGGGCACATCCTGTGGCGAATCCGCCGTTCCGTAACGGGCTACCTCCTGCCAGGCATCTTCGCCATCATACCCTGTATAATCGCGGCCATCCATGAAAGAGCGCTTGAAAGGAGGGTAAAGGACAAGCTCCTCTACGGGGCGTCCCTCTCCCTCTTCTTTACTTTGTTCTTCCCTTAACTCCTTGCAATCTAAGCAGTAGGAGGCATAAGGAAGGGCGTCCAGGCGTTCTTTTTGAATTTGATGACCACAACTCAGGCACCGGCCATAACTGCCGTCAGCAATTCTCCCCAGGGCCAGGTTGATATCATGCAGGGTCCTCAGGCGTAATTCATGAAGAGACAGGTCTTTGGAACGCTCAAAAAGCTCAGAGCCCATGTCCGCGGGATGGTTGTCGATCATGGAAAGCTCCTCCGTGCTGTCTCTCAAGGAGGCATGCTTTCCCATACCCTCCTGGGCCATGAATTTTAACAATCCTTCCTTTTCTTCCCGCAGCAAGCGGGTAAAATGATCATAATCCAACTCCGACATATTCAACCCCATTTCTCTTATATTTAACTACAAATAGGTCAGCACGATACGCACCAGTTCGGCGATAAAGTCACCGATTAAGGGCAGGTTTAAGACTACCAGCCTCTGTAAGATATAAAGGGCAAGGGCACCGAGGATAGTCATCCCCAGGGCTATTCCAAATCCCCTGACAAGCCCTCCTGCAAAATTAACCATTAAATAACGGCGGGGATTGTTAAGCAGTTCCAGATAGTCGGCTATATTAAATTTTTCCAGCTGCTGGGACAACTCCGCTATTTTATCCATAAGCTTTAGCTGGCTTTCCTGTTGGACATCGTTACTGTGCCTTTCATCCATTTAATAAATATTTCCTTGGATCCCCCTTTGGTAAAACCAGATTATCCCGCCTGATTTGTTGCTCGTTTTATTATCCCCAAATGAAGGCGATTAAATCGTCCGGGCGATTATTCCGAAACTTTACCTCCACCTTTCATAAGAATTTCACCACAGCGGGAACATACCTCTCCGAACTCTTTGTCTTCTCCCACTGTAGAGGAATATACCCAGCAGCGCTGGCACTTTTCACCTGCTGCTTTGTAAACCTTTATGCGCAATTTCAGGTCCTGAGCTGCTACGGAATCATCGCCGGCCATCACACCGGGTTCATTTAAATGGCAGGAAGAAACAATGAGAATAGCCGGAAGAAGGTAATCGTAATCCGCTATTTTTGCGTAGAGCTCTTCATCCGGGTAAAGTTCAACAGCCGCCTGTAAGGAAGAACCGATAATCTTCTCCCGCCTTGCCGCTTCCAGAATACGGTTAACTTCTTCTCTCAGCTGCAGCATTACCTCCCAGCGGGACGCCAGCTCATCATCTTCATAAAAATCAGGTATAACGGGCCATGCGGCCAGCATCACACTTTCTTCCTTCTTAAAAGGTATAAAAGACCATATTTCCTCTGCCGTAAAAGAAAGGACCGGTGCAATCAACAGGGTAAGGGTATGCAGGATCTCTGCCAGGACTGTTTGGGCAGCCCTGCGGGAAGGAGAATCCTTATGGAGCACATAAAGGCGATCTTTAATGATATCCAGGTAAAAGTTGCTCATGTCTACCACCGCAAAATTATGAACGGAATGAAACACCTGGTGGCATTCATAGTTGTCAAAGGCAAAAGTTGTTTTCTGGACCAATTTATATAAACGATGTAAGGCCCAGCGATCTATTTCTTCAAGCTGGCTGTACTCAATGCTGTTATCCTCCGGGTGAAAATCATAGCAGTTCCCCAAAAGAAAACGACAGGTGTTGCGTATTTTACGATAAATCTCCGAAAGCTGTTTCAGTATGTTATTGGAAAGGTGAACGTCGCTGGTAAAATCTGCACTGGAAACCCAGAGGCGTAGAATGTCAGCACCGTAATTTTTAATGATATCATCCGGGACAATAACGTTTCCAAGGGACTTGGACATTTTCCTGCCCTCGCCATCCACAACCCAACCATGGCTCAAAACGCTGCGATATGGAGGCTCACCCCTTGTAGCCACAGCCGTTAGCAGGGAAGACTGAAACCAGCCGCGAAACTGGTCGCTTCCCTCCAGGTAAAGATCCGCGGGCCAGCTAAGCCCCTCCCTGTCATTTAGCACTGCTTCATGACTGGAACCAGAGTCAAACCAGACATCCATAATATCCTGTTCTTTACGGAACTCACCTTTTCCACAGGCAGGACAGGCAGGACTATGTGCTAAGATTTCCCCGGCTTCGTATTTGAACCAGGCATCGGAACCCTCTTTCCGAAACAGTTCCTGGACATCCGTTATACTTTCAGGAGTCAAAAGAGGTTCACCGCAATCCAGACAGTAAAATACCGGTATTGGTACCCCCCATACCCGCTGCCGTGAGATACACCAGTCACGACGATCGGCAATCATATTAACCATACGGCCTTCGCCCCAGGAGGGAATCCACCTGACTTCTTTCACAGCTCTTAAAGCATCTTCCCGAAAACGCTGAATAGAAGCAAACCACTGCTCAGTAGCCCGGAAAACAACTTCCTTTTTGCAGCGCCAGCAATGGGGATACTGGTGAGTGATAAAAGAAAGATGCAAAAGGACTTTTTCTCTTTCCAGCGCGTTTGTAACGGCCTTGTTTCCCTCATCGTAGCGCAAACCGGCAAATTCTCCCGCTTCGGCGGTAAAGACTCCGCGCCCGTCCAGGGGGGCATAAATGGGCAAATCGTACTGTAAACCTGTTTCGTAGTCCTCCTGGCCGTGTCCGGGAGCTATATGGACACAACCGGTGCCCTGTTCAAGTGTAACATAATCGGCGAGAACCACCCTGGATTCACGCTGGTAAAGAGGGTGCCGGCAAAGTATGCCTTCCAGTTCACTTCCTTTGTAACGATGACAGATATCCCCTTGTTCTGCTCCGATGACAGCAAAAACATCTTTTAAAAGCTCTTCTGCCAGGAGGTAATACTCTTCCCCTGCCTTTACCAGGGCATAGGTATAATCCGGGTGCAAAGCAACCGCCAGGTTAGCCGGAATTGTCCAGGGGGTGGTAGTCCAAATGAGAATAAACGCCGGCTGGCACTTCTCCGGCCATTTCCCCCGGTTGCTGCTTACCGGAAACTTTACATAGATGGAAGGAGAACGCCGCTCGGCATATTCAATCTCCGCCTCAGCCAGAGCCGTAGTACATTGGGGACACCAGTAAACCGGTTTTAACCCCTTATAGATAAAGCCTTTTTCCGCCATCCGGCCGAAGACTCCCACCTGGTTGGCTTCATATGCGGGATCAAGTGTGATATAGGGATTTTCCCAATCACCCAGAACACCAAGTCTCTTGAACTGTTCCCGCTGGATATCAAGGTATTGTAAGGCATAATCGCGGCACATACGCCTGAATTCCAGGTCAGTAACGTCCTCCCTTTTAATTTTTTTGGTCTTAATTACCTGATGCTCGATAGGCAGGCCGTGCGTATCCCATCCGGGAACATAAGGGATATCATAACCCCGCATATATTTATACTTGTTGATAACATCCTTTAAGACTTTATTCAGGGCTGTCCCCATATGAATGCTGCCATTCGCATAAGGGGGGCCGTCATGAAGGATAAAACTCAAGGCTCCTTTTCTATTTTCCCTCATTTTTTGATAAAGTTCTATTTTTTTCCAGTATTCATGAACCTGGGGTTCCTTCTGCGGCAACCCGGCTTTCATGGGAAAATCAGTTTTAGGTAGATTTAAAGTATTGCCGTAATCCATAGCCAGGCTCTAACCTCCTTACTTTTACTGTAGTTTTTGGTTAAACTCGAAACCAAGTCTTTCATTTATTTACTGGTTCTGCTTGGTTTCCATTTTCTACTTGCTGTGAAAAAAAAAATCCCGTCTTTTCAGGGACGAGATTTTCCCGCGGTACCACCCTTGTTGTTACAGTTCTATCCTTGGCAAACCATAACCCCTTTTGGCTTTAACGCAGCCATAAAACGCTTTTTTCTACTAATCGCAGCTTAATCGGGTCTAGTTTATGGCGATTTTGGAAACAAGAGCTCCCGGGTGATCTTCGAACTGGCCGCCCTGCCGGTCTCCCACCTGGCCCGGCTCGCTGGGAAGGCTTACAAGCCATACCTACTCTCCCGTTCATGGCATTTTTATTAACCTGAAATCATAAAATGTATTTTATCCATATTCTCCAAAAAGAATTCAAATTCAGAGCCATTTGGGTTTCTAACCTATATCCCTGGCTTCATGTTCTTCGTCATTTTCGGCCTGGAGCCAATCTTCCAGCTCCAGGGAAGCCAGTTGTGCCTCTATAAACGAGCGAAAACGGAGCTTAAAAATTTGGGCCTGTTTGTAAACCTCTTCGTGTTCTGCCAGGATCCGGCTGGCCTTATAGCGGGCTTCATCGATAATTCTTCGCGCTTCTTTCTCTGCCTCCCTGCGGATTAATTCCGCCTCCTTATTGGCATTGCGCTTGACATCTTCAGCCGTTTCCTGGGCTACAATAATGGATTTGTGCAGGGTACTTTCCAGCTTTTGATACTGTGCCAGTTTATCCTCCAGCAATGCCGTCTTCTCTTCCAGGCTTAACTTCTCTTTTGTTGTGCGTTCGTATTCCTTGGCCACCCGCTCCAGAAATTCGTCCACATCTTCCTGTTTATAGCCCCGAAACGCTCTTTCAAACTCTTTATTCTGAATATCTATAGGTGTTAAACTCATAGTAACCCTCCTTTCTGCATATTGGGGCGAAACTGACCTCTAACCCCAAAGCATATTATTAGCTTCTTGGGATATATTATCTTATCCGACATATTTTTTCAATATTAAACAATTTAACAGGGAAAAACCTGCCTGGGATAAAAAATTAAGATACGGGGCTGTTTAACCATCTATCCCCGTAATTACTCTATCAATTGCATTAGAGAACTCTCCGATTTTTTTATCCTAGAAGAGTATCTCACCGGCAACTTTCCTTTTCGCTATGCAGCGGCAATATTCCTGCAAAATTTGCACATTGTTGTTAACTTTTCTTAAATAAAGTTTGTTCTAATAAAATCGGGACCGTTTTTACCAAAGATGTTAAAGTAGTCAACTTATAAATAAAGATATGGGCTTACCGCCAGAGAAGGGATAAGCCCACACCCAGAGGAGATATTTTACTGTTTGCTAAGTACTCCTCCAAATACTATTACGGGTTATTAGCATACAAAAACTCCGATAAAAGCTTACATAAACGATATTTCAAGAAAGAAAATACGTCACCGTAATTATGTTATTGAGTACTAAGCCAGGCTCTTACAATGCTGGGTTTAAATCCAGAATTGAGGCTAAAGTTGCGCAGCTGTCTTCTAAAGGCATAAGGACTGACCTCATAATATATGGCAGTAACAGGAACGTCCCTTTGAATGATCTCCTGCACCCTGTTATAACGCTGTTGCCGCACCCCTTTATCCAGCGTCTGACGAGCTTGCTCAATAAGCCTGTCCGCTTCTGCATTGCGGTAACCGATACCCCAGTCTTTATTTACACTTCCTTCGCTATGGATAAATCTGCTGAACATAAAGTCGGGATCTCCGCCTAGCGCAGAATAAGGCAAAATAGTCAAATTGTGTTCACCCCGTTTTAACGCCTCGGAATAAGCGCCACCCTCCAGCACCTTTATGCTTGCATCCAGACCAATACCCTTAAGTTCGGACTGGATTATCTCGGCAATAGGCTGGATGGGCCACCGGCGCGCTCGAGCGGCATCGAGGAGAATAGTAACCTCTTGCTGTTTCCGGAGAGTGCCAGCTTCTTTGGCCAGTTCCAGCGCTTTAGCCTTGTTTTGGCTTTGGGGCCACATTCCCCTTACGGCCCAAAATTGCTGCAGGTCAGGGTTTAAAAGCGTATCGGCAGGAGTACCCCATCCTTCCAGCACGTGCTGCACAATTGCCTGCCGGTCAAGCATGAGGTTTGCCGCCTCTCGCAAGCGCCGGTCGTTAAAAGGCAAGCGCTGGGTATTAAAAGCCAAATAAACGGTCAACGATGTAGGCTGCGCTTTCAGCACAAGGTCAGACCTGTTTCTGATGACCGGGACCTGCTGAGGCATAAGTCCTCCGGTATCAGCGACGGCATCCACCTCCCCTTTCAGCAGGGCGGCAAGGCGGGTAGCCGGGTCTGGAATACGCTTAAAGGTGACTTTGGAAAGCTTAGGTCTGGCTCCCCAGTAGTCGTCGTTCCTCACTACTGTCAGGTGCTGATCCTGAACGTGCTCATGAAATTTAAAGGGCCCTGTCCCATAATCGAAGCGAACGATATTTTTCCCTGTACTGTCCCAGCTCTGCGGGCTTAAAATCGGCAGCCCATGTATAATAATACTGTCGAGAAAAGCTACATTGGGTCTGGAAAGGGTAACCCTAACGGTATGGCTGTCTAAGGCCTCCACTTCTTCCAGCTCGCCGAAGGCGCTATATATATCTAGCTCCGGGTGCTGCTTGAGGCGCTGTATATTTTTTACCACGGCATCCGCGTTTAAGGGGGTCCCATCATGGAACCTGACACCCCTGCGCAGATAAAAAGTCCACACCCGGCCGTTTTCGGCTGCTTCCCAGCGCTCGGCAAGCTCCGGTACCGCCTGGCCATTGTCATCAAAAGCAACGAGGTTTTCCCAAACCTCTGCGTACCTGTGCAATACGGAAGAACGCCAGCTCCCCGGGGCATAAAAAGTGCGCCCCAGACCAATAGTCAGCTCCTGGAGGGGGGCCATAGATGTAACACTAACAATGCGCTTTCCCTGGTCCCATTCCACCACCGCATCTAATGCCTCCCCCACAAAGCGCAGGGGGACCATCGTCTGTCCATTAATGATCTTTGGCGGCGCCTCAAGCCTGACCTGCCGGCCGTCTTTTGTTGCCACAAGGCTGTCCACAGTAAGCTTTATCCGGTTTTTTCCCCCCACCGCTTCTACGGCTTGAGTAGTATCATCCCAGGTTACTCTTGCCCCCAATGCTTCAAAAACGAGGCGCATCGGCACCAGAATGCGGCTGCTTTCAATTACTATATTTCCACCCGCTGGCAGTTGTCGGCCATTAACAAATATCCTTATCCCTGCCGGCGGGGAAGCTTCAATCTGCCCTGCCAGCAAAGCTAACAGCAAAAGGCAGACAGTAAAGATAAACCGTTTTTTAAAAAACACTTTGCCAAACATTTATACAGCTCCTTTCTTTGAAAAACAAATCTTTTTTGTCAACAAAAGCAAGGGGAGGCAACTTTAAAGCAACCCTTGGGGTGGAAGGCAGTATCCTTCCCGTCGATGGAACAGAATATCTGTTCACAATCCCATGTCAGACTGCGCCTTCCTGCTCTTCAAGCTGAAGCTGCCGGGCGAAGACTTGCGCCGGGTGTTCAGGCGGTAGCTGGTCCAGCCAAAACGGCTGCCCCTTATCCTGCTCCTCTTTCAACTGTACTGCAAGCTCCCGCAAGTAATTGAGGAAAACTTCATCATTCTCTCAGCTCAAATGGCACGCCACCAACTGCCCCTCCTCCACCTCCCTCAAAACAGGCTCATTTTGCCGGCAAACGTCGCGGGCCTCCGGGCAGCGGGGGTGGAAGCGACAGCCTGCAGGTGGACTGACCGGGTCGGGCGGCTCGCCCCGCATCACCGGTTTTTGGCCGGTTCTTTGCCGCGGGTCGGGTTCCGGCACCGCACGCAAAAGCGCCAGGGTGTAGGGGTGGCGGGCCTGTGATACGAGGCCTTCTGCCGGCAGCATCTCCACAATCTTGCCCAGGTACATCACCGCTACCCGGTCGACCAGGTAATTCACGGCCGCCAGGTCATGGGAGATGAAGAGGTAGGATAAGCCCATCCTCTTTTTTAGCTCCCGCAAAAGATTTAAGATCTGCGCCCGGATGGAAACGTCCAGGCTGGAAACGGGCTCGTCGCAAACGATAAGTTCCGGCTGCAGGGTCAGCGCCCGGGCGATGTTGATGCGCTGGCGCTGACCCCCGCTGAATTCGTGCGGGTAATGTGCGGCGTGCTCCGGTTCCAGTCCGACAAGCGTTAAAAGCTCACGCACCCGTTCACGGCGCTCCCCCTTCCTCATACCGAAATTGGCCAGGGGCTCCTCGATAATCGCTCCCGCTGTGCGGCGTGAGTTGAGAGAGGAGGAAGAGTCCTGGAAGATGATCTGGAAGCGGCTGCGCAGCTCGCGCAGCTTTCTCCCCGTCCAGCCGCTAATCTCCTCGCCGGTAAAAAAAATTTTTCCGGCTGTAGGTTCTTCCAGCCTTACCACCAGCCGCCCCAGAGTGCTCTTGCCGCAGCCGCTTTCTCCCACCAGCCCCAGGGTCTCGCCCCGCGCCAAAGAGAAAGAAACTCCGTCCACCGCCCGCACCTTTTCCTGGTGGCCCGCAAATATCCCCCTTTTACCTGCGTAGTGCTTCACCAGTTCCTTTACCTCTAAGAGGCTCAACCGCACCTCGCCTCCTCCGGCAAACTTTGGAAAGCCCGGTAGCAGGCTGCCGCATGGCCCGGCCCGATCTCTCGCCATCCGGGTTTATCCCCCCGGCATTCTGCACCCGCCTGCGGGCAGCGAGGAAGGAAGGCGCAATGGGCCGGGAGATTTAAAAGCGCCGGCGGCTGTCCCTCAATGGGCACCAGTTCTTCCCTGCTCAGGCGCGGCACGGAACGGAGCAAAGACCGGGTATAGGGGTGAGCGGGACAGTCAAAGACTTCTGCCACCGGGCCAAACTCCACGATGGTTCCGGCATACATCACCGCCACTTCGTCCGCCATAGCAGCGACCACTCCCAGATCGTGGGTGATGAGGATGATCGCCATCCCCAGTTCTTCCTGCAGCCGCTTCAGCTCTACCAGGATCTGGGCCTGGACGGTAACATCCAACGCGGTGGTAGGCTCATCGGCAATCAAAACCTTCGGGCGCAAAGACAGGGCCATAGCAATCATCACACGCTGGCGCATGCCCCCCGACAGTTGAAAGGGATAGCGGCGCATTTGTCCTTCCGGGTCAGAAAGGCCCACCATAGCGAGAAGTTCTGCCGCCCGCCGCCGCGCTTCGGCCTGGGAAACCTCTTCATGGGAGAAAATCGTTTCTGTCAACTGGGTACCGATGGTTAGAACGGGGTTCAGGGAAGTCATCAGCTCCTGGAAAACCAGCGCTATTTCCCTGCCCCTTACCTGTCGCATCTGCTTTGCGGGCAGTCTTAGCAAGTCGTAACCATTCAACCACACTTCCCCGGAACAAATCTTTCCCGGAGGCTCAATCAGGCGCAAAATTGATAAGGCCGTAACACTCTTGCCGCAGCCGCTTTCTCCCACCAGCCCCAGGGTTTTTCCTGCTGCCACCATAAAGTGAACTCCATCTACGGCCTTAATTACACCATGCCGCGTCTGAAAATGAGTGGATAAATTATGCACCTTCAAAACAGGAACAAAAGACATACAAGGCCTCCTCTACACCCTACAGGAGATAGGATATGGAAAACAAATACCACAAAAACACCTTTTTAAAGCCTTACAGTCCCTCTTGGGTCAAGGGCGTCCCTCAGGCCGTCACCAAGGAGGTTAAAGGCCAGCACCACCGTCATGATGGCCAGCCCGGGATAAATCATCAGCTGCGGGGCCACCTGCATATAAGAACGGCCATCGTTGAGCATAGCCCCCCATTCCGGCACCGGCGGCTGAGCGCCGAGCCCCAGGAAAGACAGGGCAGAGATGGCAATAATCAACCTGCCCATATCTAACGTTGCCAGGATGATAACCGGAGACAGCACATTTGGCAAAATATGGCGAATGATAATCCCGAGCCCGGAGGTGCCGCAGGCCCGGGCTGCCAGCACGAACTCTTTTTCTTTTACCGAAAGGACCGTCCCTCTGATGACGCGGGCGTACCCCACCCACCTGACAGCGGCCACGGCCAGCATCACGTTAAGCAAACCCGGTCCCAACATCCCGGCAATAACCAGGGCCAGAACAAGGCCTGGAAACGCCAGGAGAACATCAACAATCCGCATAAGAATGTTATCAACCCGCTCTCCGCAGTAGCCTGCCAGGGTCCCAAAGGGGATGCTGATAAGCATGATCGCAGCCAGGGCCAGCGCCGCAGCAGTAAGGGAAGACCTGCTCCCGTAAAACAACCGTGACAACAGGCAGCGCCCCAGGTGGTCGGTGCCCAGCGGGTATTGCGCTTGAGGGGGAACCAGCCGTTGCATCAAATCCACTTTAAAAGGATCGTTAGGTGCAAAATAAGGTGCAAAAACAGCAACAGTCACCACAACCAGGATGATCCCGAGTCCTAAAAGAGCCAACTTGTCCTGCAGAAGCCTTCCTAGTGCAGCAGTCAATAGCCCATGTGTGCCTGTTTCGCTTTGTTTTTTTAGTTTCCAGGCAGCATGGTAACCGACGACACCAGCCCCAGGGCTTTTGGATTGGCCCACTGTTATTTCCCCCTTTCCAAGCGGATGCGCGGGTCAAGGGAAACGTAAGACAGATCAACCATCAAGTTAGCCAGGACAAATACCACGGCCATAAACAGGGCATATCCCTGAATAACCGGGTAGTCCCGGTTGAAGATGGAATCCACGGCAAACTTCCCTACGCCCGGCCAGGCAAAGATGGTCTCTACAATCGCCGCCCCGCCCAAAAGATGTCCAAAACTCATGCCCAAAAGGGTTACTGCGGGCAAAAGAGCATTTTTCAACGCGTGGCGTCCGATGACCCACTTTTCTTTTAAACCCTTGGCCCGGGCCACCCTGATGTACTCCTGCCCCAGCGCCTCCAGCATGCTGGCGCGTAAAATCCGGGCATAGACGGCAGCCATGCCAAACCCCAAAGTTACCGCCGGCAGTACGAGGTGGCGCAAGCTTCCCCGGCCCATTACCGGCAAAAGGCCCAGTCTTACGGCAAAAAAATAGATGAGCATCAGCCCCAACCAGAAACCGGGCAGCGAGGCACCTAAAAGAGCCCAAAGGCGGTTCAAATGATCAATCAGGGTATGGCGGGAAA